>JAIKWY010000146.1 GCA_024684395.1 Oscillospiraceae bacterium | reverse complement strand
GTATCTGGCATTCACCTCCTCCGACCAGGCACGCTATCTTGTGATCCGGAAAAACGGCAGACCGTCATTTGTCCCGGAGACTGACCTGACTACGTCCGCTGAACCCACGACACGGCAGTTCGTGGTGCTGGACAAGGCCTCCTATCCGGAGAATACCCAATGGCATCCGCCGATCCAGGCGCATACGAACCTCTATGTGCTGGAGATCCCGTTTGAGGGGGCGGACAAGGATTTCAACAACAACGGCTATCTGCTGCCGGTCTATACCATCACAGACACGAAAGACACGCTGTTTGCGCCGCTTTGTGCGGAGGCGGAGATCGGCGATGTGATCACATATTACGGCAGCACGCTCTCCGACTATGGCAAGTGGGAGCCCATGTGGGAGTCCATGTACAGAGAGCCCGATGTAAAGGGCAATTATGCGGCGGAGGATACCTTCACCGTGACCGGGAGCTTCTTCACGGACGAGCAGTATGCCGACTATCTCACGGAATGGCACGGCGAGCGGCATTTTGTCTTCACCTCCACGGAGGGCAGCCGCTATGTCGTATTCACGGCGGCGTATGAATACCCTTCCTTCTTCCCGGAGCGCTATCTGAACGACTTCGGCGACCTGAACCATGACGGCATCCACAACGCCAGCGATGCGGCGATGATCCTGATACAGGCGGCGCTGGCAGGCGCACAGGATGCCACGTTCCTCGATCCGAGGATAGTGGAAGCGAAGATCAACGGCGATCTGGACGGTGACGGCTTCTCGAATGCATCGGATGCGGCGCTCCTGCTGATCTATGCGGCAGAGCTTGGCGCCGGCACGACACGGCACCCGCTGCAAGCCTATCTCTACGAGCGGGATCATACGGTGATGCGTGTCCCTGTCTGGCTCAAGGACGAATACTGGGGGTATGACAAGGCATCCGATAACATGCAGCTCATCACCTCTCCGGAGGAGCTGAAGACCTATTTCACCAAAAGGATCCCGATGGACATCAACTCCATCAGCTATATGACAAGCCGTGACGAGGAGGTCGTGCGGGCGGAGATCATGGCGGCATATCCGGAGGATTTCTTCGAGACGCACCATCTTGTGGCGCTTGGCGCTGCCGAGGGGTGTACCGACACCTTGCAGGAGATCCGCAGCATCGAACAGAATGCGGACGGCACTGTGACGATCCTGCTGCACCATTCTGAGATCTGCGGTGAGCCGCTGTCGGGCTATTTCACGGTGCTGGTCGCTGTGGACAAAAGCATCACGGATGTATCCGAGATCACCGTCAAGGAATCACGCAGCAGAATACTGTATACATCCTGAACAGGAACAAGCCCCGGCGTTTGGATGCGCCGGGGCTTTCTGGGCAAAGAAAAGAGAGAGGCGGACCTCTCTCTTTTTTGTGCGTTTACTTGGCAGCGCCGGTAGCCTTTGCGCAGTCGCCGACGGTCTTGTTGCCTCTGCGCTCGTTCCACCATACCCACAGGGTCGGTGCGATGCACTGAGAGGAGAAGGTACCAGCCAGCAGACCGAATGCCATCGGCACGGAGAAGCTCAGGATGCTCTCTACGTGGAAGATGTACGCTACCACGGAAATGATGATCATGGTGGACAGCGTGGTGATGGACGTGCGGATCGAACGGCGCAGGGTCTGGCTTGCGGATGCATTCACAAGCTCGGAGATCGGATCCTTCTTGGACATGAGACCCTGGTTCTCACGGATACGGTCGTAAACAACGATGGTGTTGTTGATGGAGTAACCGAAGATGGTCAGGATAACTGCCATGAAGTTGGAGTTGATCTCGAAGCCGAACAGCACGAAGCTGCCGTAGGTGATGATGATGTCGTGCAGGAGCGCTGCGATCGTGAAGACGCCGGCGGACCAGCCGGAAATGCGCTTGAATCGCAGAGCGATGTAGATGATGAGCAGGAGCGCTGCGAAGATAACTGCCACGATGCACTTGCCGAAGAATTCTCTACCGGAGGACGGGCTTACCTCGTTGCTCTCGAGCATGTTCACGTTGTTGGACGGGTAGATCTCCTGCATCTTGGCAAGCATGTTCTCCTGCTGCTCGAGCGTCAGGCTCTCGTCATAGGAGAAGGAGACTGTCAGGATGTTGGTGTCGGAGTCGAAGCTCTCACCGGTCTGGAGATTGACAGGGCTGTTCAGGATGCCCTCGATGTCGCTGCGGCAGGACTCCGGATCCAGATCACCGCTGTAGGAGTAGGATACGATGGTACCGCCCTTGAAGTCGATGGCGATCTCCACGCCGGTAAAGGTCGTGCAGACAGAGAGTACCAGCAGCACTGCTGAGATGATGAAGAACTTCTTCTTGTTGCCGGAGAAGTCGAGTGTCTTGACCGGCTTGTAGGTCTTCTCGTTGTAGCCGAACAGAGACGGCTTCTGGAATGCCTTGAAGCGTGCGATGGACATGGACATCAGTCTTGCTGCGAACACGCCCATGATGAAGTTCAGGATAACGCCGGCAACGAGGGTGAAGCCGAAGGAGTAGATGAAGCCCTCGGTCGTTGCGCCGAACGGACGGAAGATCGTGGCATCGAGGAACTTGGTGATGGGGTTGGTGTTGGTACCGAAAGCACCCATCAGGATGATGGCAACGATCGCCAGTGTCAGGTTACCGTCGAGGATGGCGGAGAATGCGTTGGAGTAGCCGGACTTGATGGCGCTCTCCACGTTTCTGCCCTTGGCAAGCTCCTCCTTGATACGCTCGGCGGTGATGATGTTACAGTCAACGCCCATACCGATGGAGAGGATGATACCGGCAATACCCGGGATGGTCAGCGTGGAGCTGGGCTGGAAGCCGAACCAGCCGGAAACGGCTGCCAGCATACCGGCAGCCTGTCCGATCAGACCGAGTACGGCGATCAGACCCGGGATGCGGTACAGCACGAGCATGTACAGGCAGATGAATGCCAGTGCGATCAGACCGCTGATGATCATCGCACGGAGCGCACCGGTACCGAGTGTCGGGGACAGGGTCTTGGTGCTGGTGGCATGGAGCGAGAACGGCAGCGCACCGGATGTGATCTGGTCAGCCAGCTTCTTGGCGGACTCTGCGGTGAAGTTACCGGAGATCACGGCATTACCGTTGCTGATCGCCTCGTTGACGGTCGCACTGGAGATGCAGACATCATCCATCCAGATGGAGATGTAGCCGTTCTGGGCAGCCTGCTGTGCAGTAGCCGTTGCAAAGGCATCCTTACCGGAATCGTTCAGCGAGAGCTGTACGACCCACTGGGAGTTCTGCTGGTCATAGCCGGGGGAAGCGACATCGACGCTCGCACCGGTCAGGATGAGCTCGCCGTCTACTTCCGTACCGTAGCGGAATGTCAGCTCGGACATCTGTCCAAGCTCGTCCACAGCGGCTGCCGGGTCGAAGTTCTCCTCGCCGGACTGCCACGGGAACCGCACGATGATACGGCTGTTGTTGTAGTCTACATACGTTTCACTGTCGTTGATGTTGAGGGTGGAAAGACGCAGCTTGATGACCTCCATCGCAGCGTTCATCTGATCCTCAGTCGCCTTCAGATCTTCCTCCGGCTCAAAGGTGACATCTACACCGCCCTGGATGTCGATACCCAGACGGATGTCGTCGAGTCCGTGGATATACGTGGTCGGGATGTCTCCTTTATAGCTGTCCACACCGAATACTGTTGTGAATGCAAACAGCAGTATGATGCACATGACAATGAAGAAGACGGGTTTTCCTACTTTCTTGTTCACGATCTGACCTCCTGTTACCGCCCGCACCTGTGGTTTTGACCGTTCGGGCGGAGCTTTCTCTCTGTTGCGCCGCATTACATGCGACATACATGTTAATTATAGTATAAAAATAGGGAAAAGTCAAGAGGTTCTGCAAAAAAAGTCTTGCAGGACCGGCAGAAATTTGCAGTTTGGTACTTCCCTGTCAGCGGGCGGGAATGGCATTTGCGTCAATATGTATAAATGAACGCATCTCAATTTGTGCATCATGCCGATTTTGCAAAGTTCACTTGGCAAAGGCTCGACAAGTACACTTGGCAGTGCTATAATATAGCCAGAACAAACGCCAAGTACACTTGGCAGAGGAGGAATGACTTATGACAAAGGAAGAAATCTTAGAGAAGAGCAGACAGGAAAACAAGGGCGCTGACCTTGCGGAGCTGGAAGTTGCCAATAAGAGCAAGTCCATTGCCGGTGCCGTTGCGATGGTGCTCGGGGCGGTTGTGAATATCATCTACACGTTCCTGACCGGTAAGGGCAATCAGCTCTTCTGGGTGATGTTCTTCGGCTACAACGCTGCGCAGTGCATCGTGATGGGGATCCTCTATCGGAAGCATGAGCAGAAGGGGAAGGACTGGACCTATCTTGGCTTGGGCATTGTGTTTGCAGTGCTGACAATCCTGGCAATGATCTACACCCTTCGGGACATGGGGGTGCTGAAATTTGGATGATTCGCTCGTACTGAAAAACCGCCTCAAGGAAGTCCGCACTGAGCGCAAGCTCTCGCAGGCAGACCTCGCCAACATGGTCGGCGTCTCCCGGAATACCATCAGCTCCCTCGAGACCGGACAGTTCCAGCCGACCGCCAAACTGGCGCTGATCCTCTGTATTGCGCTGGATATGAAGTTTGAGGATCTGTTTTACTTTTAGCGGGGAGCCCCCGCTGGCAGACGCATGCCAAGTATCTCTTAGCACTGGTAGCGCAGAACATGCGTTACAGTGCACCATTGTCTGAGACCCCGAAGAACTGCACAGGAGCATCCGAACGGATGCGATGTGATAAGAAAAACAGCATTGCCCCCTTTGCGAAGCATTGGGGGCAAGCGTTTGTTTATAAGGAGTACCGTCCTCCTCGAAGCAGGACGCCAGCGCGGGCTCCGCGCCTTAGAGCTCGCCCATCGCAGCCTTGGCGTTGGCAAGCATGAGCTTGATGCGGTTCTCCTGGTTGACACGGGTCGCACCGGGGTCGTAGTCGATGGCGATGATGTTCGCATTCGGGTAGCGTTCCTTGATGGCACGGCTCATGCCCTTTGCGATGATGTGATTCGGCAGGCAGCCGAACGGCTGTGTGCAGATGATATTCTCCGTGCCGCTCTCGGCAAGAGCGCCCATTTCTGCCGGGATCAGCCAGCCCTCGCCCATGTTCACGCCAAGCCCGATGTACTGGCTCACGGAGTGCAGCAGGTGGACAAAGTCATGCGGCGGGACAAAAACGCCCTGATCCCGCACCATCTTGATGACCTCGTGCTGCTTGGCAAGGAACATCTTGTACAGCATGTGATAGACCGGGGTCGCAGCGCTGTGTCTGCCGTAGAGCTTGATCTCGTTGACCTTCGTTACCATATAATAGAGGCAGAATTCCAGCATGGACGGAACGACCGGCTCGCAGCCCTCCGAGATGAGGAAGTCTTCGAGGTGGTTGTTGCCCAGCGGGGAGAACTTGACATAGATCTCGCCCACGATGCCCACACGGATGCGGGGCACGGTCGAGCGCTTGACCTTGGCAAAATCCTCCAGCATTCCCTTGTAGTATTTCTTCGTGTTGGTATAGTCCTTGGTTTGCAGGATCGGGATCATCTTCTTGACCCACTTGTCCAGCACCTTCTTGGAGCTGCCCTTTTCGAGCTCGTAGGCACGGCACTGGTTGTACAGCATTTGCAGCATGTCGCCGTAGATGATACTGGACAGGGAGCGGACGATCATCG
>JAIKWY010000125.1 GCA_024684395.1 Oscillospiraceae bacterium | reverse complement strand
TGATGTCGGTACGGGGCGTCACAACGAGCACATATCTCTTGCCGTATTCATTCTCGTAGAGATACAGCTCCCGCTTCACATCGGGATCATTGTTCGATAGGATCATCCCGTGGTCATCGACCCGCTCCAGATCCTTGACGGCTTCAAGGGAAGATGTCCCCCACCAGTGCTGCAGCTCCTCCGCCCCCGCCGTCAGCCCCGTCACGGGCAAACACGTCATCGCCAACAGCGCCGCCGTCAGTTTCTTCATCATGCTATTCATAAAAACACCCCATTTCTCAGTTTTCATCCGCAGGTCTCAGATTGCGGAAGATCTCAAGCAGATATTGCAGATCCTTGCCCTCACCGCTGACCGAGAAGTCCTCGCCGTCCACCGGACGGATGCGGTACTCGTTCCGTGCGCCGTTTTCATGCACATCAAAAAGCTCCACCATGTCCGAATCGAACACACAGCGCCGGATCGTTCCGATCGGCTCCGGGAAAGCGGATGTCGCCTTGATGCAACGCCTGTCCCGGTATGCTCGATGCGGAAGCCCTGCTCCTCTGTGATGTCGAGCGCTGCCTCCTTAGCCTTTCACCTATATAGACGGGAACAGAACAGGAAAGGTTACGGTTCATTTATACTTTTTTTCATTATAGCACAGCAATACGGAAATAGCAAGAAACAGAAGAGCGGCAGTTCGTGCTCGATGCGGCATTCCTGCAATTCTCCCGTCGGTTCAGGAAATGCATCCGTACAGCGTATGCAGCATCCTCCTTCAATGCATCCGAAAAGCACAAGCAACAAAAGTGCGGCTGCACCAAAATAGTACAGCCGCTGGCTTTTGCTTTTCTAATTTAACTTGTCAGCACTTCCCGTTTCAGCAGTCCCAGATCGAAGACATCCACGCAGCCGTCTGCATTCAAATCCGCACACGCCCACTGATCTTCGCTGAGGGTCGCCATGTTCAGCAAGTGCTTTTGCAGGCAGATCACATCCAAGACGTTTACCGCACCGTCCGCATTGAGGTCGCCGACAAGGAGTTCGACTTGTGGCTGCGGTTCGATGACCAGATCCGGTTCGGGTTCGGTCGCTTCCGGATCAATTGGTGCTTGTTCTTCTACAGAAACAACATCCGGATCACTGCGCAGCGCTTCAATCTGCGCATAGGTCAGTTTTCCGCAAGCCGCATATATGCCGGCTTCGGGATAGACGCCAATGAATAGCATCACCGCACCGATCGGCGCAAGCTTGTTCTGCAATTCACCCTCAGCCGCTGCATTCGCCGCCACACGGAGCGCTTCCCTTTTGGCAAGGATCTCCAAAATCGGCGCATCAGCCTCCTGCATGGCTGCGGCATAAGTGGCATCGTCTTCCGCTTGATCTGCCTGATCCCGGATTGCTTCGGCTTTCGCCTCATTCTGTGCAGTGAGCGCAGCCGTTTCCTGTTGAAGCTCATAAAGCGCCTTGGCGTTTTCTGCGCTGAGCTGCACCGTGATCAGCACCGGGATGAGTTCGGCTTCATCCAGCACAACGGCTTCGCGTGCATCTGTGGTCTCTGCCGCTGTCGTTTCTACTGCAATACCTCCAGTCAGCATCAGGAACGAGAGGAGACATGCAATTGCTTTCTGCATCTTTTTCATAGTAATACCACCTTTCTGTTATTCCCAATTCTGTTATGGATTGCTGCAAACCTAAATCATCTTTTTTATGTATTGTTTTCCCGCCGTCTGACGGAAACAATACAAATACAATCAGAACCGGGATTTCTGTTATGGAATATTCAGATATGCTCCGATTGCCAGCGACATGTTGTAGCCGGCATGTTGATAAGGAAGGAAAAACTCGATCTGGTCAGCCCGCAGGATGGCATAACCAAGCTCGTAAGCGCCTTGATAGGCTACTTGCATTGTAATGCCCTGCTCTTGCAGATAGGCTTGTTCTGCTTCATAGCTGTAGGAATCGTCAGCGGGATAGACTTTGAGCTCCACAGCGAAAATCCCGTCCGGATACGCCTGCAGCATTGCCTGCAATAATTCCGAACGGTCACAGAAACCGCCATTCGGGATAGTGAGATCGAAGACGCCATCGCAATCCTCTTTCGCATACAGGATACCGTCATCCGTGATGTCCCACTTTCCCAGCGTTTGCTGTAGGACCTCCCGATAGGGTTTCTCTATCCTCGGCTCTTCAATTGTGCGCAGAACCGTTTGCTTCAGCAGCGCCAGATCATTTGCATCCACACAGTGATCCTCATTGATGTCTGCCCGTTGTAGCTGCTCATCGTCCAGCAGTGAAACGCTCGTAAGGTGATCGTGCAGCGTGACAATATCTCGAATGCTGATCTCACGGTCTCCGTTAATGTCACCGGTCAGGTATGGTTTCGTTGGCGGCGGTTCTATCAGAGGAGGTTCTGTTGGATGTGGTTCTGATGGTACTATCAGGGACGGGTTCGATGGCTCCGGTTCTGTAGGAGGAGGCTCCGTGGGTACTGGTTCTGTCGATTTTGGGGCCGGAACAGTTTCGGTCGGAACAACAGGCGCTTGTGTCACAGGCGAAGTCTCCGCAGGAACAGTTGCCTGTGTGTCCGGCTGCGTAGGTGGTTCTGTCTGTGATATGGTCGGTTCTGTCGGGTCGGGAGTAGGCTGTTCTGTGGGTGATGTAGATGCTGCATCATGTGTTTCTGTTTCGGCAGATGCTTCCGTCGTGATGGAAACTGTCCCGGTCTCCGAGGGCGGCTCAGTTATCTCCGGCAGGGTCGGGAGCGGATGCGGCGGGATGCGCCACAGACATGCTGCGCCCACGATCAACAGACAGCAGGCAGCCACGCTGATGACCTGTATCCAATGACGCTTTGCTCCCGGCTTCGGCGCTTTCCCACATCCTGACTCTTCCAGATAGCCCTGATATGCCCTCTCAAACAGCGCCTCATCCGCCTGCATCGGATACTCCCGTGCAATCCGCTCCAACGCTGCATCATCCACATCCGTCAGCAGATCCATGCTGATCTCCTGCATCATCCATCACCTCCGTTCATGGTATAGCCGTTCTTCTCCAGCAAGTCCCGCAGACGTTTCATCGCCCGGCTCAGGCGTTTCCGGACGGCGGGCTGCTTCATGCCGACCGTCTTTGCGATCCGATCCGGCGCAGCGTCATAGAAGTACTTCATCATGATGATGGTCGCATCCGGTTCACCGAGCATTCTGATCTGATCGAGCAGCACCTGACGCAGTGCGGCCTTGTCATAGTCCTGCTCAACGGAATCCTTTGCTGCGAGCGTTTGCAGCGACTGCTCCTCGATGGAGATAGGCTGCGGCTTTACAGTCAGGCGATGAAAACAGTTGATCGCCCGCCGTTTCGCCACGGTGCCAATGTAGCCATGCAGCTTCCCTGGCTCTATCTCATCAAATTGCCGGAACACCTCGATGAAGATGTCGTTGACGCATTCCTCCGCATCCTCATGGGAACCGACACTGCGGATACAATTCCAGACAACAGCATACACATACCCATAGTACTGCTGAAACAACGCTTGGAAGCCGTCCTTCTGCGACCTGCTGATCAGCGAGCGAAGTTCACTCTCAGGTCTCATAGGTTCACCTCTTGAAAACAGTATTGCGCAATTTTTGCTTTCACTAATACAATCAAGTCGAAGCAGAAAAGTGTGACATAATATTGGAAATTAGTATAGCACTTTCTCGGGGGAATGTCAAATCCACGATCCCTTGGTAAAAGCTGTCACGTTCCTTCTCCATTCGCTGCTCACAGAAGCACGGTGAGCATGGCGTTTATGTCCGAAATGCGATATGAGAAAATAAGGCTATTGCTTTTCTGCACAACTGTAAACTTTTTGTGAATTTTCAGAACATCCGAAAGAAACCGTGTCATTTCTGACGGGAATTAGCAGAGATGAAAAATAGTCAATAAATAGCTGCAAAGCTGTAACGTTTTGCCTCTCTTTTGCGAAATATATAATAGAGGGGAAATGAGTCAGAAAAACGTCTCAGATTTCTTGACTTGCTTTTTTATAGCGTGATATATTAAGTATAACTCACTTGTCTTAATAAATAGGAGTATATATTTTCATGTTCACAAGGTATAAGCCCAATTTATGGGAAATTGAGATGTGACCATGACCATACTCATAAATAGAGATGCCTGTGTATTTTCAACAGGTTTAATAGGGTGCTCTTGCGACCACTCTAAATATGTTATACGAGGTGATTATTATGAAAAAAACATTATCTTTGTCCCTTTCCATGCTTCTTAGTATTGCGATCACACCGATTTCAGTCTTTGCACAGGAAGCTCGACCGGAACAGGTCACCCTTGACGGGATTGAGTATACTCTTGAGGGATCTGGGGATGCCTATCGCGTGACTGGTGTAACGGACACAAGCATCAAGACGCTCGTTTTGCCCGCAAAGATAGAGGGACTTGATGTGACATGCACAGATAATGTATTTTTCAAATGCGCACAGCTTCAGGCATTTTCTGTAGAGGAAGGGAGCCGTTATTTGTATACAGACGATGGCGTTCTCTTTATGACCGATTATCCTGGAGTTGAGCAGATGCTTATTGCCTATCCGATTGGAAAGGAAGATGCAGTCTATCAGATTCCAGTCGGAACTGACGTAAGTGCGACCTGTCCTTTCAATGGCTGTCAGAATCTGACAACGATCTATCTGCCAGATCAAGAAGGGCTCAATATAGTCGGACAGCTCACTACAAGATGCAACAACCTTGAGCATGTCTATGGAACCATGCAGACTACGAGGTGGGGGCTGATCCTTGGAGGAAAGATCCAGGAGATCTCGTTCGGAGGGACATGTGCACCTCTGCAGCTGAGAGCGATGGATTATCCTTTCCTTGATACTCTCGATCTGCAGGAGGATATGCAGATCGAACAAAATGAGCGAATCCAGGAATCGGATGATCAGATCACACAGCAGATCGAATACGGCATTCCCACCCAGCTTTCTCCGATGTTTCTATGCAGCGGACTGAATGTCACAAATCTGCGCATCCCGCAGGTCATCAGTGATACATGGATGTATTGGGAGTACAATCGGACAGCCGATATGACTGATGCCCCCTACGGTGTGGTGATCAGTGATTGTCCAAACCTTGAGACGCTGACCATTCCTTACGGTGCAGTGCGTGATGGTGTAAAAATCACAAACTGTCCGAAGCTGAGCTCTATTGTGGTTGAAGAAAGAGATGATGCGAAGGAGCGTATTATGGAGATCCGCACGCAGGAAGGACTTCCGGTATACGCCTACGAAAAAGCCACATATGATGGCACACTGCGTATTGAGGGCTGTCCGAACGTGCAGAAGGTTGAAAACGCAGACGCCTATGAGCGGCTACTGGTGCAGCTCAATACGCCGACATTCAGGTATGGCGATGTGAACGAAAACGGACGGTTGGATATTCTCGATGTCATTTTCGTCAATAAGCATGTCATGATCGGCGAGACCTTGACAGAAACTCAGAAACAAGCTGCCGATGTGAATCAGAATGGTTCTGTGGATGAAATTGATTCTCTCATGATCCTGAAGGAAGTCGTAGGGATCACGAAGGATTATACGGAAATTTGAGTAAGCCATCATGGCGCCACAGGTGACCACAAGGGCAAGCTGCTTTAGATCCGGGCAGATTTCCGCCAGAATCCGGACTGTATTTCGGTCTGACGGGTGTTATAACATGCAAAGGAGGAATCACTATGAAAAAGACGATCGCATTGCTCACAAGTATCAGTATGCTATTCTGCTCCGTGCCGGTGTTTCCGGTGACGGCGGCGGATACGCCGGGGGAGACGTATTTCCTTGTCGCCGACAGAAACGACAACCGCGCCATCCTCTTTGATCTCAAAAAGGACGAGAACAACCCCTACGGCTACAACAGCTATGAGATCAGCGACTGGTCTACCGGGGAGCGGCGCTATACAGCCGCATCTGCGGACTGGGATGTGGGGGACATCCTGCTGTATACCGGCGGCTACAGCTATACCGAGCTGCCCTCGCCGAATTCAAACTATTTTATCATGAAGGAGGACGGCTCATTCGAGGAGGTCGGCGTGCTGCCGGATACCCTGCAGGATGCCGTGCAGAAGGACGAAAACGGCTGTTTCCTGTACAAGGGCGACGATGATGCCACAGCGGCGCTTGTTGCATGCCTGAAAATACCTGAGCCAACGGAAGCAACCGAACTGCCGGGGTACCCCGATTGCCTGCCGGAGCTGATAAACCTCACGACCGAAGCCACTGAGCAGACTGACCCGACGGAACCCGCGACTATCACAATGGAGGAGGATGTGCCAGTCTTCGTTCACCCTCGCTACGTAGTCCTCGACAAGACGGAGAGCTTCCTTTACCTCATCCGGTTCCCGTTTGAGGCTACGGACCGGGAATTTCATAGCAATGGAATCTACCTGCCGACCTACGTCCTGTACAATGAAGGCGTATTTACAGAAACATTCGAGCAAGCTGATCCCGGCGATATGCTCGAACTCAGGGACGGCGATCTTGGTTCCACGGAAAAGAGCTGCTGGAACTACTTCATCCTGCCCTCAGATCCGGAAGATGTGGGGCATTTCGAGTGGGTCGGCAATCTGCTGGGGGAAGAAGCCTATGCCGACAATGTCACCGAATGGCACTCAGAGAAACATCTTGTATTCACCTCCAAGGAAGGCAGCCGCTATGTCGTTGTTGCCAATGAGAATGACTATCCGTCGTTTGTTCCGGAGAACGAACTGACCGAGATGCCAACAGACCCGACGGAGGAAAGTGTAACGTGGACAGAACCGGTCACGACCGCAAAGTTCTGCATCAGGGTCGTTGATGC
>JAIKWY010000103.1 GCA_024684395.1 Oscillospiraceae bacterium | reverse complement strand
AGAACCCCTCGATGTCCACGCTCGACATCGGCAAGAACATCGTTGACGACTTCGTTTCCGAATGCGGCAGACGCTGCAACGGTCAGAAGACCACGCTGTCCGTGGTTGACCTGGCGGAGTTCTCCAACACCGTTCCGGCGGATCTGACATCCTTTGCCAAGTCCATCAGCGCACGCATCCAGAACAGCGACTACAAGTCCGTTTCCAATGCCCGCAATGCCACAAGAGAATTTGCCCAGAGCTCCAAGATCGACCAGGTGGATCTTGTCGATCTGGCGCAGAATATGAACAATGACGAAGGCAGAGAGCTTGCCGAATCCATCCGGAACGCCGTCAAGTACAACCGCTCCTCGTCCAATATGACCCATGCCTACGGTATCTCGATCTTCTTTCCGTACAAGCGTGCCTCCTATGTGGACAAGGCGTGCAAGACCTATGACCAGATCGGCATGGATGCGGAGTATGCAGCCTGCATCCGTGAGTTTGCAAGCCTTGAGACCAGCGGTCAGGTGGCAGCAGGCGGTTCCTCCACGGCTTCCCCGATGGGCTCGCTGTTCGACATCGCAGGCAGTCTGACCGGCTCCTCCGGCGGCAGCTCCGATATGATCGGCTCGCTGCTGAGCGGCTTCCTCTCCTCCGGCAGAGGCATCGACGGTCTGGATTCCTCCAACACCGGCTTCATGACCGACAGAGCCATGTCCGATGCACAGACGGCGGACTACATCTCCATGAACTACTTCGACACCTCCAACCTCGTATGGCAGGAGAACGGCGGCAAGTACACCATGTCCCTCCCGGAGACACAGTGGGAGCTTGTTCACTCCCTTGATATGTGCATGTTCTACGATGACGGCACAGGCTATGTGGATCTCGGTCTGGACAATCTGTTCAGCTTCGATGATGCCGGCAACCTCGTGGCAGACACCGACCGCAACTGGCTCTCCATCAACGGTCAGGTCGTTGCCTACTACCACACCGACACGACCGAGGACGGCGACAACTACACCATCAGCGGCTATGTTCCGGCGATGCTCAACGGTGAGCGTGTCAACCTCATCCTTGTCTTCGACGCAGCGAACCCGAACGGCTATATCGCCGGTGCCACGACGGATTATGTGGTCGGCGAGACCGATACCGTCGCCAAGAGCATGACCGAGCTCCAGGTCGGCGATACGCTCGACTTCATCTGCGACTACTACACCTATGACCAGCAGTATCAGGACAGCTACTACCTCGGCAACCAGATCACTGTGACGGACAACATGCAGATCAGCAACACCGATGTCGGAAAGGGTGCTGTCAAGATCATGTACCGCTTCACAGACATCTACAACCAGACCTACTGGACAGAGGCGATCACCAAGTAAATACGAAAGACCGCCGTTCCGGAATTGCCCGGAGCGGCGGTTCTTTTTGTTTTGCAGAAAAAGATGCGGGTGCAGGGCGGTCACCGCCCTGCCGGGGGAGGTTTAGGAGGGGCGATGAGCCCCTCCTAAGTCGGCGCAAGCCGACAAAT
This sequence comes from Oscillospiraceae bacterium, assembly GCA_024684395.1. Lineage (GTDB taxonomy): Bacteria > Bacillota > Clostridia > Oscillospirales > Ruminococcaceae > UBA3855. Next base: position 29,806 of record JAIKWY010000103.1, on the reverse strand, counting down.
GGACTATGTGAGAATGTTGATGATCCGGGTATACCGCTGCAGCGGGAACTCCCCGTCATGCGCCTCGCCCGGGAACGTCCCGGACATCTCCCCGGGCAGCATGATGCGGTTCACCCCGGCACGGATGAGGAGCTCCGTCAGGGCTCCCCGCTGCTCCGGCGGACAGATGAGCCCTGCCGTCTGCAAATAGCCCTTGCTTTGTCGCAGCACCGGCAGCAGCTGCGCCTGCGGGAGCGGCTTGACAAGGACGTTCCCGAACATCTCGGAGAGCTCCAATGCATTGTCCGTGCAGACCGTGACGCTGCATCCTTCCCCCTGCAAGACGGTGCGATCCTGCGGCACTTTGCCGCTTAGCAGGCGTTCGAGCTTTGCGGTATAGCGCCGCAGCGAACGCTCCGCATCGGCGCCGATGTCCGGCGGGAGCTTGGCGGCAGCCGCTTCGAGAAGGGGCAGGAACCGCTCACCGAATGCCCTGACCTCCGCTCTATCCTCCGTATCGAGGTAGATGACCTGACAGGAGCTGCACAGGAGCTGCCGGGTGGTGACGATGTGCGCCGCCAGTGCTTCGAGGGCATCTGTCTGTGCAAGATTCCCCGCAACATACGCAAATCCGAGCCGATGCCCCCACTCGATGAGCTTGCAGCCGGGAGATGCAAGCTGGCGCACCGCAGATACTGCCGCATCGCCGCCCCAGACGACAATGCCGTCACTGCACGCCGCAAGCTGCTGCATCCCGGAGAGGTCGCTCGAAGGCGTATCAAAGACATAGATATAGTCCGTCAGCACCGGTTCGATCGCTAAAAGCTCCTGAAAAAAGCGGACGGTCAGCCCCTTGTCCGCCTGCGGGAGTTTCAGAAGGTTGATGTTCCCGGTCAGCAGCCCCTCGATCACGCTGAACGCCGGGAGCGCATCCACATTGCCCGCTGCGATGTGCAGAATCGTCCCGAGCGGCACGCGGCGCACCTGTAGCCGCCCGATCTCAGCCGGAAGCGCCGGGAGCTCGGTCTGCATCCGGTGCAGGAGCGCATCTTTGTGCAGCATCCCCGCCGCAAAGCCCACCGCCTCCCGCAGCTCCGGCTCCGGGATGAGCTCGTCAAAGCAGCCCTGCTCCATCTTTTCCGCCATCCGGTCAAGCGCAGAGATGACCGTCTCCGCCGGGAGGGGAGCGCCGGAACGTGTCGCATTGATGCGGTTTTCAAGGTCGGCAAGGAGCTTGCCCTGCTCCTCGGAGCCGTATATCATACCGTTGGCAAGGATCATGGGGCAGCTCCTTTCAGGATGTCGGCAGCGCCTGCCGCACAGGTGCGGATCTCCTTCAGCCCGACCCGCCCGATAATTTCGAGGTAGGGCGTTTTCAGCCCGCAGAGGCACTCGCAGCCGTCATGCAGCACACCGAGGTCGTCGGTCATCACGCTGCAAAGCGGGGTCGCCTTGATCATGGGTGTCAGGAGGTTGACAAGCCCCGGCGTGCCGTTGGGAACGGGTCGCAGCGTCCGCACATCCCGGATGAGGACACGGCTGTACACCGGCACATGGAAATGATGCGCCGGACAGTCAGCATACAGGATCGGATGCTCCACCGCCCCGAAAAACTCGATTATATTCTCCTCCTCCACGCCGAGCACCCGCCGGATGAGGTCATAGAGTGCCTGTTTGTCCACCTGTTCCCGGTAGAACTGCTTCCAGCCGCCGCCCAGCATGATCTTGGAGCCCCTGGGGAGCTGCAAGTGAACATTGCGATCCTCCATCATCTGCAGGAGGAAATAGGTATAGGACGGAAAGCCCATGAACCGCACGGGATGCCCCGCCTTGACATAGCGCCGGAGGTGTTCGAGCACATGCTCCAGGTCGGCGGTATAGCGCCCGTTTTCATACCTGAGTGCATAGCAGCGGTGCAGCGCCGGCGCCAGAAAGGTCGATCCGAAGGCAGTTTTCATGACAGCCATGTCATTGCCCTTGTGCGGCTGATAGCCGAGGATGACATAATTGACCGGCCGCAGCGAGAGCAGCTTGCGGTATTTTGCCATGCGGAGCACCATCCAGAGCCCGTTCCAGAGCGCCCCGAGTTCGAGCCCGACCTTGCTGAACTGTCCCTTCGTGCCGGAGGAGGTCGCCTTGACGGGGATGCGCCATCCGGGCATGGACGTCAGATGATGCTTTTTGAACAGCGCCGTTGGCAGAAACGGCAGCTCACCGAGTGCCTCCGTGCTGTTCAGATCGGACGGCGAAAATCCGATGCCGTCGAGGATCTTCCGGTATTCCGGACAATGCCTGTACTGATAGCGGCAGTTCTCCTGCATCGCCTTCACAAAAACCGCCTCCGTCCGCTCCGCCGCAAACGGATCCCGGACAGCAAACAGCCTTTCTAGTGCCCCCATCGGCTCACCCCCTTTACATATATACATATTATAGCATAAGGGCGGCAGTTTGTCCAGATAAAAGTGGAAAAGCACGGAAACGTAGTTTCTCTCGCTGTTCCTTTTTCAGGTCTGTGGCTACAAAAAGCGGGTGCAGGGGCGCAGCCCCTGCGAAATGAGCTCCCTCCCGGGGGAGTGCCAGGAAAACTTTTCAACACCCGTTCTATCGAAAACGTTTGCGTTCCTATCCCTACCTAAATCGTATGGATTTATACGAATAGTATATCTAAAACGTTATATTGTATGACTGTATAAAAAAAATACTACAATCCGCAATAGTTTTCATCCTATTCACATATTATTCATTGACGAACGAAAAGGAATATGCTATAATATATATAACAAAACGTGGTACAAACACTGTCACATTTCACAAAGCGCCACGATGGGAGCGGAACATCGGCGGTTCTCGTGAGAGTGTTTGTATACAATTGTAGGAATGGATGATAGCTCGGCTATCATGTGAGAGTGTGCGTCCAATTGATCGACGGGACGCAAGGAATTAATAGGGGGCGTGTATTATGAAAAAATCAGCATTCATGCGCTGCATAGCGATTGCAGTGACAAGTGCTGTCGCTGCGATCAGCCTGCCGACTATCCCGGCAGCAGCTGTCCAGAACATTTCCTTGAACATTGCGAAGGTGCAGGTAACACCTTCTCAGCTGGAAGAATCCCGGACGGTAGCAGTGGAGCTGCATATCGACGGTAACGAAGAGGGCTTCCTCGCTGCCGAGTTCGGTATCGCCTATGACAACCGTCTGATCCTCGACTCCGTCGTACAGGATACGGCGCCCGGGAACATGTTCGTGTATGCGGACAATCCCGACAGCGATTATATCTGGTTCAGCGGTGCATCTGCTTCCAAGGCTGCATCGGCGACCAACGGCAGATATACGCTGATGACCCTCAACTTCACGCTGCCGGAAACGGCTGTGGTCGGTGATTCCTACTATATCGGCTACACCTGGGACGGTCTGGACGGGAAGGATGCCTACTGGTATTCCGACAAGGGCGTCAACGAAGCCGAGACACTGAGCGGTCATTCCATCTCCGGTTCGATCTCCATCCCGGATCCGAATGCCCCGAAGCTGAGCAATGACACACTGCGGATGAACCGTGGCGAGACCTTCCAGCTGGAGCTGACCAATTACACCGGAGCTGCGAACTGGTTCTCTGACCGTGGCAACATTGCCGATGTGGACAATGACGGCACCATCACCGCCTACAACCCCGGCACAGCCACCATCTACTGCATCGCCGGTACCTCGATGCTGACCTGCGATGTCACAGTCACCAAGGAGTACTACTACTCCATCATCGGCGATTCGCCCATCACACTGACGGATCCCGAGAATGAAGTCTATGTGGAATACCCCAACCCGCAGGGTATGGTCGTATGGATGAGCACCCGCCCGGACATCGTGACGATCGACAACGGCAGACTGACCGGTGTCAAGAACGGTACTGCACAGATCGTCGGCACCTGCAATAATGTCACCTACGTCCGTGCCGTCATGGTAGCCTATCCGGAGCCCGAGACCAGCGAGCCCGTAAGCGATCCGCTCCAGACGGAGTCCCTCGATGAGACCGATGTACCGCCGCTGACGGATCACGTGGAACCGACCGTAGCATCCGTAACAGATACCTGCCTGCCGCCCGACCGGACAAGCGGCGATCTGAACGGTGACGGTAACGTGAGCATCCTCGATGTCATCATCCTCAACCAGAATCTGATGATCGGTACCCCGATCGACGATAGCGCAAAGGCTGCGGCAGACGTCCTCCGGGACGGTGTCCTCAACGAAGCGGACAGCCTCACGATCCTGAAATATGTCGTAGAGCTGATCCCCGCACTGCCGCTCGTTCCTTGATCCATCATCCCCCTGCCGAACGGCGGGGGGATCGCTGTACATAGTTTGTTCATACTATGTTTATAAAAAGTTCGGCGAATCATGCTGAATTGCAGGAACGACTATGCTATAATAAAATAGTGTGTTTGACGAAATATTTCTGAATGCAGATCACCGGAAAGGAGGTGCGGTATGCAGGAGACAGGTGAAAAGATGATAGATGTTGTTGAGAATTTTTCCTGTCCGCATCAGACGGAGAGTTACATGACAGCGTACCGGGAATGGCGCAGAAGAAAGGCGAACCGGTTCGCTTTCCGTTTTACCAAGAACCCCAAAGAGGCAGCTTTCTCCGAAAATCAGGCGGTCGTGAACGGCACGCCGCTCCATGCGGAGCAGAACACGCTCCAGCGGGTGGGGCTGCTGTACGGCTATCTGCTGATCGGCGCTCTGGTGATCGAAAACCTCGTGGATAAGCTGCTCGTGCTGCTGATGAGCGCCTTCGGGCTGCATATCGAGGTGATGTTCTGGGGCGAGAGCCGTCTCTACGGCGATGAGCATATCGTATTCTGGACGGTCTTCACCGTCAACCTGCTCAAATATCTCGTGCCGGCTGTGGCGGCGCTGATCATTCTGAAAATGCCGATGCGGGTCAGCTTCCCGATGCGCATCACCCAGCCGCTGTATCTGCTGATCGGGATGCTATTGGTGATGCTGATGAGCGTGGGCATGGGTATGTTCCTGGTATCACGCTCCTCGGAAATGGAGAAATACCGCCTGATCGACAATGCCGTCAGCACCTCGGACAATCATGCGATCCTGTATGTACTGTTCACCGTGCTGATCCTGCCGGTGGCGTTTGAGCTGCTGCTGCATGGCTGTCTGTTCCAGCTACTGCGGCAGTTCGGGGATGTGTTCGCCATTGCAGTCACCACGCTGCTTGCGGCGCTGCTGACGCACAATCTCCAGGATGCCGTGCGCATCGGACTGCTGACCCTGACGATCTCCTATTTCATGATCCAGTCGGGCAGCTTCATGACGGCGATCATTCTGCATGTGGTACATGAGATCTACATGTTTGCGCTGTATTGCATCGAAACATTCGGCGAGGTCTACTCCTATACCTGGTGGGCGCTGATCGTGATGCCCGTCATTTTAGGGGCGGCAGCGGCGGTCTATCTGCTTGTCCGCCAGATCAAACGCCCTGCGGAATGCCGTTTCAACCGGACGTATCTGAGCCTGTGGGATCAGTGCTCGGCGTTCTTTGTCTCTCTGCCGATGACGTTCGTCGGGGTGATCTGCGTGCTGCTGATGATCGTGACGGCGTTTCTGGTGTAGCCTATGGAGCACGAGCAGTATATGCGCCGTGCGATGGCGCTTGCAGAGCAGGCGGCTGCGATCGGTGAGGTGCCTGTTGGCGCCGTGATCGTGCGGCGTTCGAGCGGCGAGATCGTCGGCGAGGGCTATAACCGCCGTGAGACCGACCGCCATGCGCTGGCTCATGCGGAGCTGATCGCCATAGATGCGGCGTGCCGGAAGCTCGGCGGCTGGCGGCTGCCGGACTGTGCGCTGTATGTGACGCTCGAACCCTGCCCGATGTGCAGCGGTGCCATTATACAGGCGAGGATCGACGAGGTATACTTCGGTGCCTCCGACCCGAAAAGCGGCGCTGTCCGGTCGGTGCAGCAGATGTTCGACCTGCCCTATAATTACCATCCGGCAGTCACAGAGGGGCTGCTCCGGGAGGAATGCAGCACCATGCTGACGGCATTTTTCCGTGAGCTAAGGCTGCAAAGACGAAAAAAAACAGATCCCGAAGAGAAAAAATAAGCCGGCGGCTTGCAAAATGCCGCCGGTTATGTTATAATAGAAACGATCAAGACGGAAAGGAGCTTCTGCACGGACGTGCGGAAGGGATATACTTATGAATTGCAAAAGAATCATCTGCGCTGCACTCTGCATGGCAATGCTGCTCACAGCAGGCTGCAACAAGGGAAATAAAAACAACACCGAGCCCACGGAGGCGACCTATGAGGAAGTGACCGCCGAGCTCGGACAGTCGGCATCCTACGGCGGCATGACCCTGACGGTCGATTATGCGGAGGATCCCGGCATCAAAATTGAAGACACCGGCATGAATGTCATGTTCTTCCATGTGACCATCGAGAACGATACGGATGAAACAGTAACAGCAAGCTATCTGAACAACTTCTGCCTGACGGTCAACGGCACCTTTTTCGAGTCCTACCAGTGCTGCACCATCCCGGCGATGAAGAAGCTGTACGACACCTACAACGAAGAGGCGATCAATGCCGAGGTACAGCCGCATACGAGCTGCGAAGGCTATGTAGCGTGCGAAGTGAATCCCCGCTACGACCTGATCGACCTGCACTACATCCCCAAGACCACCGACAGAGGCTCCCGTATCACCGTGACACTGACCGAAGAGAATATCCGCAAGACTTTAAAGTGAGGAAAGCAGCATGGCGGAACCGCATAGACCCCGGAAGGATAACATCCCTGATTATGACGGCAGCTATGATCCGGTAGATCTCGGAGCCGCAAAGGATCCCGGGCATCAGAAGCAGAAGCCGCAGCGCCGTGAAGTGACCGTGCGCCGCAAGCAGCCTGTGCCCCAGCGACCGCCGCAGGATCGCCCCACGCCCCGGAAGCCTGCACCGCAGCCGCAGAGACCGCCTGCCGGTCAGGAGCCGGAGGAGCGGGAGAGCCGCTATCTGGTGCTGTTCGGGGTCGGAGCGGGTGTGATGGTGCTCTGTTTGCTGGCACTTGGCATTTTGCTGCTGCGGACATCGTCCGGCGGGGCAGGGGAGAGCTCTGTTATCACGCTCGAAACGTTGCCGGAGACCGCACCTGTGACGGAAATGCCCGTCACGGAGACGGAGCCGCCCACGACCGAGCCGCCGCAGACCGAACCGCCCACCACGGAACCGCCCGAGACCGAGCCGACAGAGACCGAGACCCAGCGTCCCCGGACATGGGATGTCCTGTATGAGGAGCTGCTCTCGGCAGAGATGGCAGCATGGGGCTCCCGCTATGACCTGGTGGATGTGGACGGCAACGGCACGCCGGAGCTGTTCATCTCGGACGGCGACTTCATGGACGCCGCCGTGCGGATCTATACCGTGCAGGGCGAGAGCGCCTTACAGGTGACGCAGGTCAAGACCGAGGACGGCAGCGTGACCGTCGTACCGGATGCGCACGAGATCCTCTGGACATCGGAGACATGGCCTTCGGTCTTTCATGTCTATCTCCTCGATGGAACGGCATTCACCCCGCAGGAGGAGCTGACGTACCAGTCCGAGGTGGGCAGCAGCTTCACCCGGAACGGCGAGGATGTGTCGATCTACGAGTTCAGCCGGGCATATGACAGATATGTCAGCCAGCGTTCCGTGCAGAACGTCGGACGGGCGTTCAACTTTGACGACATCGGCGATCTGCCGGACAAGGCAGCCTCCCGCACGGCATCGCAGCCGGTCTTCGAGGATCCCTGGTGGCAGGATTACCTTGTCGAGCCGGAGCCGACCACGGAGCCGCCGACCAAGCCGCATAGCTTCTGGGATAACTGGAACGATCTGATCCCGGGCATTCAGGATTATTTCTAAAGAAACGACAAAACCCCTCATTTCCGGAGAAATGAGGGGCTTGTTCTGTGTCGTGAAACAGCTTACTGAGCCTGCGGAGCCTCTACGGGACATACGCCTGCGCATGCACCGCAATCGAGGCAAGCGTCAGCGTCGATCTCGTACTTGCCGTCGCCCTCGCTGATCGCACCAGCCGGACATTCTGCTGCGCATGCACCACATGCGATGCATGCATCTGTGATCTGATATGCCATAATGAAAGCACCTCCATAGATTTGTTGCAGGAGAAAACCCCTGTCATATTTATTTTAGCATATTATCAGAAAAAATCAAGTGTTTTTTGCAAAATTCATAAAAATGTTTCTATTGGTGAGCCCTGTCTAACTCTTTTTTGCACAAAAAGCCGGAAACTTGCGCCGCATCCGCCTTTTGGCAGAGGAGGAGCCCGCCCGAAATGATGACGAAATGAAAACAGTGGTGATTGTTGCAGTCTTGTGCATTTTTACTGTACATTGGCGGCTGTTTTTGTACATTGTATTTGAAATTCACTTGACAAACAGGGGGATTTGCTGTTATAATAATAATGTATAGTTATGCGATCTTGCAGAAAAAGAGAAAGTTGAAAAGGCTTTCCCCCTAACAATCGCCGGCAGTACCGGCGGAAGAAAGGTGGAGATGACACTGGACATCCGATCCATTCCGAAAATGCTCCTGAGCATGGCGGCAGCATTGTGCCTGACGGCGCAGACGATGCCGCTTGCTTCCTGTGCGGAAGAGACAAAGGCGGAAGCGCCTGTGCTGCTCTCTGCGGAGGAACCGGAGGCGCTCTACACGGAGCAGGAGACCTACAGCGACTACTATGATCTGCATCAGGGCGACCAGCGTCCCCATGTCGTGATCGACATGGAGGGGACGGAGTGCGTGTCCTATGCATGTGATGATATGGCAAATATATCCGTCGGCAGCTATGGCACGGAGTACGGCGAGGAGATCCGTGACAACGTGCTCATCTGGAATGCGGCAGACGGCAGCGTGACCTTTGCAGCGGACATCCCGGAGACAGGCTGCTACAACTTCGCATTCACCTATCTGCCGATCCCGTCCAATATGGCGGACATCGAGTTCTCCGTCCTCATCGACGGCGAAACGCCCTATGATACGGCATCCCGTGCGACCCTCAGCAAGGTCTATGTCAGCGACGGCGAGATCAGCTACGATTCCCACGGGAATCAGGTGCGCCCCTCCCAGAAGCAGACCGGCATCTGGCTGGACAAGCCGCTCCGGGATGTGGACGGGCTGTTCAACGATCCGCTCCTGTTCTACATGGAAAAGGGCAGGCACGAGATCACGTTTGAGATCAAGAAGGGCTATTTTGCGATAGATCAGTTCCGTATCTACAACCCGGATCCGCTGCCGGATTATGAGAGCTACAAGAGCGGACTGGGCGTATCCGTGACACCGGAGACCACGCCCTCCACGCTCATCCGGATCGAGGGCGAGGATGCTGCATACAAGAGCGATGCCACGCTCTATCCGACGCAGGACAACGCCAGCTATCTGGCATCGCCCGCCGACCCTGCCAAGACCGTCTACAATACCATCGGCTCCGGCAACTGGAAGCAGGCGCTCCAGTCCATCACCTGGACGATCCCGGGGGAGCAGCTCCCGCAGGACGGCTGGTACAAGCTCGGCATCAAGGCACGCCAGAAGGATATGCGGGGGTTCTATTCCAACCGCCGCATCTACATCGACAACCAGGTGCCCTGCAAGGAGCTCGATCAGGTGCGCTTCTACTACGGCACCGAATGGCAGATCGTCACCCCGCAGGATGCGGACGGCAACGACCTCTATGTCTATCTGACCGGCGGACAGGATCACACTCTCACGATGGAGGTCATGCCTGGTGAGATCGGCGAATCCATGCGGGTGCTCGATGCCGCCGTGCTCGACATCAACACCTATTACCGGAAGATTTTGATGATCACCGGTCCGAACCCCGACCAGTATACTGATTACTATGTGCATGAGCGCATCCCGGAGCTGATCCCGCATTTCAGGAAGCTCTCCGCCGACCTCAAACGCATCCAGGGGGACATTGAGACGATGGCAGGCTCCAGCGGTTCCGAGGCAGCAGCGCTCGAACGCATGTACATCATCCTTGATGCCTGCATCGACCGCCCGCTGCGCATCCCGGACTATCTCAAGCAGATCAAGGAGAACATCACCGCCCTCTCGGCGTGGATGGTCGATTACCGGAACCAGCCGTTGGAGGTGGACTATATCGAGCTCGCCTCCGCCGACCAGAGCTTCGGCAATGTCAAGCCCAATGTGTTCGAGTCGGCAGGCTTCGGCATCCGGCGCTTCTGCAGCTCCTTCTTCGAGGACTATACCACGCTGACCGATGATGCCGGCGAGGATGCCGTGAATGTCTGGGTGTCCCTCGGCAGAGACCAGGCGCTCGTGGTCAAGTCGCTCGTGGAGTCGGAATTTGCCGAGCAGTATGACACGCCCGTTGCCGTCAATCTCGTGGTCGGCGGCGTGGTCGAGGCGACACTTGCCGGCAAGGGACCGGATGTGGCACTCTTCCTCGGCGGCGAATTTCCGGTCAACTTAGCGGCAAGAGGGCTGCTGGTGGATCTGAAGGAATTTCCGGACTATGACGAGACAGCGCAGCGCTTCCAGCAGTATGCGACCGTGCCGTATCAGTATGATGACGGCTGCTACGGTCTGCCGCTGACCCAGAGCTGGGCGATGCTCTTCTACCGCAAGGACATCCTCACGGAGCTGGGCTATAATCAGGCGCCCGAAACGTGGGATGACGTCGTGGACATGCTCCCGGCGCTCCAGCGGAATTATATGTACATGGGTCTGGTGCTCCCTGCCATCACAGGCATCTCGGCAGCAACGGAATCCGGTCATACCTATGCGGCGCTCATGCTCCAGAACGGCGTGAACTACTACAACGCCGACCAGACCAGGACCAATTTCGACAACATCACCGCCGTACAGGCATTCGAGCAGTGGACGGACTTCTACACCAAGTACGGCTTTGAGCAGACCTATGACGGCTTCAACCGCTTCCGTACCGGCGAATACCCGCTTGTGATCGCGGATTACGGCTTCTTCAACCAGCTTTCCGTGGCATCGCCGGAGATCAAGGGGCTCTGGGACTTCACCAGCATCCCCGGCACGGAACAGCCTGACGGCAGCATCTCCCATGCGGTGAACTCCACCTCCTCGGGCGCCGTCATCTTCAGGAAATGCAAGAACCAGGAAGGCGCATGGAAATTCCTGAAATGGTTCACCTCCACGGAGGTGCAGGTCGAGTTCGGCACCCAGATCGAGGGCTTGCTCGGACAGCTCGGACGCTATGCGACGGCGAACCGTGAGGCGATGCAGCAGCTTTCGTGGTCGAAAGCGGAGCAGCAGAAGCTCCTTGCAGCACAGGATGAATTGCAGGAGATCCCGATCATCCCGGCATCCTATGCGGTGACGCGAAACATCATGAACGCTTTCCGCGAGACCGTCAACGAGCACGAGAATCCCCGTGATACGCTGCTCTGGTACAACCGGGACATCAACAAGGAAATTACACGGAAACGGGAGAATCTCGGTCTGCCGACACAGTGATACTGTCTGACTTGAAAAGGAGAGGATAAGGTTATGTGGCTCGTATCTGTATTCAACAACTATGACGGGACATACACGCTGTATTTCCGCACACCGGAGGCGGATCTGGCAGGGCTCGTGCTCATGCCGATCGTGCTGATCATTCTGGGAGCAAGTCTGTTTTTCGGTCTGATCGACGTCAGTGCCTACATGGCGCTGCCGTTCTGCCTGTGCGTGTTCGAGATCCTGCTGAAAACCATGTATACCACGAGCGAGCTGACCTCCTTCCTGCTGACGATGGCGATGCTCCCGGTCAAGCTCTATGCATGGACATCCGTCATCTGGACGCATGAGAAGCTCTCTCTTGCCACAGAGCATGTCATCAAGGATCCATTTTTTGCGATCGTGTGGTGCATCGTCGGATTCGTCTATCTGGCAGCGCCCTGCTTCCGTGAGATCGTCGAAGAACCGATGGAGAGCATATCATTAGGCTCTGCGATCATGGTCTTCTGCCTGATGATCGCACTTGCTGCCTATCCGGTCTTTTCCGGCATGTCGGATTACCCGCTGGAGGGCTTTTCGGAGGAAATGTTCCGCTTTGTCCGCATCCTGTACTGGGTGCTCTATGCCGTTGCGGCGGTCGCCCTGTTTGCCTTCTTCGCAATGTCCTTCGAGGAACTGGCGGATACGTTCCTGCCGGATGCGATCCTGACAGGGCTCGGCGTGATCCCGCTCGTCGTTGTCAGCCTGCTGCACAGTGTACCGGCGCTGATGCGTGGCATCCTTTTCCTGGCGCTGTACGGCATCCTTGCTGGCGTGTTCCATTACTTCAAGGGTGAGCGCTACGGCAGGACAGGCTGTATGCTGTTCCCGTTCCTGTTCTGCGTCACATGCAACCTGATGCACAGCGAATATGACAAGCTCCCGCTTTTCCCTGTATCAGCCGCCACACATCTGCATACCTTCCTGACGACTTCATCGCTCTCCGGCTTCCTGTCAGACAGGACCGTTCCGGTCTGTGAGGGGCTGGATGCCGTCTTTTCCGGCATCGGGAACGGCATCGTTTCGGTGATATCCAGCATCTCCGGGACGGGTGCGGATGCGGAAGTGAGATCCCCGCTGATCGTCAGCGTTCTGTGCGGCATGTTCGTGATCGTACTGGTGATGGGGCTTGCTTCCCTCATTACGGAAAAAGTGGTCAAGAAAGCATGATCTCAAATAACCCCGATGAAAGGAGGTCGATCCGATTGGATCCTACCGAGATCGGCAAGCGCTCCAAGGCCGAGGAGCGCCGGATGCTCTGGCTCCGGATCAAGCAGAGCAAGGAATGCTATCTGATGATGGCGCCGTTCATGCTCATCTTCCTCGTCTTCACGATCGTTCCGGTCGTGATGTCGCTGCCGATGGGCTTTACGGATTTTGATATGGTACAGATCCCGAGATTTGTCGGGTTGTCCAACTATACGACATTATTCCTCAATGACACGATCTTCGTGCAGTCCATCCGTGTGACGCTCGTCTTTGCGATCTTCACCGGACCGCTGAGCTATGTGCTGTGCTTCCTGCTGGCATGGCTCATCAACGAACTGCATCCGAGGCTGAAAACGATCTTCACGCTGATTTTCTATGCGCCGTCGATGGCGAATGTCTATATCGCATGGCAGCTCATCTTCTCCGGCGACACCTACGGCTATCTGAACTCGCTCCTGATGAACCTCGGGCTCATCACCTCGCCCATCCAGTGGCTCACAGACGGCAGATACCTCCTCGGTGCGGTCATCGTGGTACAGCTCTGGATCTCCCTCGGCGCAGGCTTCCTGGCGCTGCGTGCAGGCTTCCAGAACATCGACCGCAGCATGTACGAGGCGGGTGCCATCGAGGGCATCAAGAACCGCTGGCAGGAGCTCATCTACATCACCATCCCGTCAATGGGACCGCAGCTCATGTTCGCAGCGGTGATGCAGATCGTCGGCTCGTTCACAGCCGGCACGGTCGCACAGACCCTCGTGGGCTTCCCGAGCACGGACTACAAGGCACACACCATCATGACCCACGCCTATGACTACGGCTGGGTGCGCTACGAGATGGGCTATGCATCGGCGATCTGTATGATCCTGTTCGTCGTGATGCTCCTGTGCAACAAGCTCATCAGCAAGGTTTTAGGTAAATTCATGGATTAAGGAGGCCTTTGCATGGCAAGAACAATTGAAACAGCCAAGGGCTCCAACAAGGCAGTCGGCAGCCGGCTCGCCGGAAATATCGTGATCTTCCTGTTTCTGCTGATCCTCGGGCTTTTTATGCTGTTTCCGATCTATCTGACGCTCATCATGTCGGTCAAGCCCGTGCATGAGCTCTTCATCTTCCCGCCGAAGCTCTATGTCATCGACCCGACGCTCGACAATTTCCGGGACATGTTCGAGACCCTCTCCGAGATGTGGGTGCCGTTCTCCCGCTATGTGTTCAACTCCGTCTTCGTGACGGTCTGCGTCACGGTGGCACAGTGCGTCTTTGCGTCGATGGCGGCGTTCGTGCTGGCAAAATGCAAGGTCCCGGGCGGTACTGTCCTGAACAAGGTCATCGTCACCTCGCTCCTGTACCAGTCGAATGTCATCTACATCATGCAGTATATCGTGATGGCACGGCTGCACATGATCAACACCTACTGGGCGCTGATCCTGCCGTCTGTCGCTTCGCCGATGTGCCTGTTTCTGATGCGCCAGTCCATGTCTACGGTGCCCGATGCGATGATCGAGGCGGCGAAGGTGGACGGCGCCAGCATGTTCACCATCTGCTGGAAGATCGTGATGCCGAACCAGAAGCCGGCGCTCATGACCATGATCATCTTCGCATTCCAGGCAGCCTGGAACATCCAGGGCGGCACGCTCGTCTACAACGAAGCGCTCAAAACGCTCCCGACCGTCATCACACAGGCGGGCAGCGCCGGACTTGCACGGCTCGGCGTGGCATCGGCGGGTGCCGTGTTCATGCTGGTGCCGCCGATCGTCATTTTCATGATCGCCCAGAAGAACGTCATCGAGACGATGGCGCACTCCGGCATCAAGGACTGAGGGGGGAGCATGATGCAGAAGAAGCATTTCGCATCCGCCGTGCTTGCCGTCCTGTGTTCCGGCATGTTGCTGACAAGTCTTCCAGCAGCGGCGGACGAGCATTATGATGTCTATAACTATGACCGCTGGAACGAGCCGATCCCGTCCCAGGCGGGCTATCAGGCGACCCGTTCCGTCAGCGGCAAGGATCTCGGGATCGGGGATCTTTCGGAGCCGTCCGATCTGTTTGTGGATACGGAGGATCGGCTCTATATCGTGGATACCAAGAACAACCGCATCGTGGTGACGGATCCCGGTCTGACAGAGGTCGAGAAGGTCATGGAGCGCTTTACCATGCCGGACGGCTCGACCACGACGCTCAAAGCCCCCGAGGGCATCTATGTCGCCCCGGAGACCGGGCTCATCTACATCGCCGACTACAGCAATTCCCGTGTGCTGGTGACGGACTATGACGGAAATGTGCAGCTCGAAGTCACCAAGCCCGAATCGGAGCTGTTTTCGAGCGAACTTACCTTCCTCCCGCAGAAGGTGCTTGCCGACAAGGCGGGGAATATCTACATCGTGCTCGGCAACATCACGACCGGTGCGGCGATGTTCAACGCAGACGGCGCATTTCAGGGCTATTACGGCGCCAATACGGTCGAAGCGACCTCGCAGGTCGTTGCCAATTATTTCTGGAAGCTGATCTCCACCGAGGAGATGCGCTCCCGTCAGGCAAGAACGGTGCCGACCGGCATCACGAACTTCGACCTCGACGACGAGGGCTTCATCTACACCTGTACACAGTCCACCTCCCAGAAGAAGGACACCGTGAAAAAGCTCAACCCCGCCGGTTCCAACCTGTTTTCCAGTCTGGATACGGCATGGGGCGATGTGCAGTCGGTCTGGGATGCCAACACCAGCCAGAGCTACCAGTCCAAGATCTGCGACATCGAGATCGCAGAGGACGGCAGCATCAACTGCCTCGACCTGACGACCGGGCGTGTGTTCCAGTACGATGAGGAGGGCAATCTGCTCTTCATCTTCGGCAGCGAATCCGAGCAGCTCGGCGGTTTCACGGAGGTCTCTGCTGTGGAATCCTGCGGCGGCGAGATCCTCGTGCTCGATTCCCGCAAGAATACCGTGACGGTGTTCGAGGAGACGGATTTCGGCTCGATCGTGCATCAGGCGACAACGCTCTACAACGACGGCTACTACGAGGAAGCCCTCGAACCGTGGTTCCGGGTGCTGCAATATGACGGCAACTACCGCCGTGCATTTTTAGGCATCTCGGCGGGGTATCTCGTGCAGGGCAATTACAAGGAATCCATGAAATACGCCAAGCTCGGTGATTCGTCCTCCCGCTACAACAAGGCGTTTGAGGGCTACCGGCAGGAATGGCTCAGCGAGCATCTGACACAGCTCACGATCGGGATCGTGCTGATCATTGTGGGCATCCTGCTGCTGAGCTGGTACGTGAAAAAACATCACAAGCCGAATGCCGAATACGACATCACCAAGGCAAGTCCAGGAGAGGAGGAGTGACCGGCTATGATGGATCTGACCAACAGGCAGTGGGTCAAGCACGCTGTCACCCACCCGATGGAGGGCTTTGAGGACATGCGCTGGAAGAAGGCGGGCTCCATGAAGATCGCCACGGGCATCGTGCTCCTGTGGTTCATAGCAGCGATCTTCAGCGAACGGCTTTACGGCTTCCAGTTCCACCCCTCCTATGACAAGCTGTTCAACGTCGTGCCGTTCTTCGTCGGCACGGTCGTGGTGTTCCTGACATGGGTCGTTGGCAACTGGTCGGTGTGTACGCTCCTCGACGGCGAGGGGACGATGCGCAATATCTACATTTACAGCGCCTACGCCCTGATACCCTATGTGGCAAGCATATATATCCAGGTGCTGCTCTCGCATTTCCTCATCCGGGACGAAGTGGTGTTCATTGATGCAGTCTACTATATCGGGCTGCTGTGGAGTGCGGTGCTGGTCTTCTCTGCCATCAAGTCCGTACACCAGTACTCATTTATCAAGACGATCGCTGCCATTCTGCTCACCATTGCGGCAATGGCGGTCATGCTCTTCCTTCTGGTGCTGCTGCTGTCTCTGTTCCAGCAGGTCTATGTGTTCTTCTACTCGATCTGCACAGAGATCTTCTACCGGATCAAGGTATAAGGCGGTGATCGGATGAAGAAGAAAAACTACATCCTTGCGCTCCTGCTTGCGGCGGCGCTGCTTGTACCAATGAGCCTGCCGGCTATGGCTGAGGGCGAGGAGAAAACGGCTGTAGAGACTGCCGCAGAGGAAACGCCCTCCGAAGATGGCGCCGAAGAATCGGCGGAGGAAAGCGAGAAGGTCTCCGTCCAGGAAGAAGCGGAGGAATTTCTCTGCACCGTGGAGGAGGTCGAGCAGTTCCTGACGCCTGTCGGGGAGTGCGATGGCTATGCGGTGTATCTCCGCCCGGAGGATTATAAGGATAAGATCGAAGCCGCTGCTGCCAAGCAGTATGCGGATGAAGACGAAGCAAAGGCTGCCAAAAAGGAGCTTGAAAAGCACCTGAAACCCGTGGAGCTGGCGCTGATCGACACCGAAACGCACAAGATGGCTGCCATGCTCGACCAGATCGGCAAGAGCAAGGAGGAGGTCATCTATTACAGCGATGCGGGGCATTTTCTCGTGTTCCTGAATGCGGAACAGACGAAGGTCAACCGCATCCGCTATCGTGTATCGACCCTTGACAGCGAGTATCTGTTCCTGACCAAGGACAAGGAAACGCTCGAACTCTACAGCACGGATTACAAGTCCGTCCGTGCCACGATGAAAAAAGGCAGCGCAGCAGGTGAGGGGACGGCATTCGTCTCCGCCGACAAGCAATATCATGCACTGCTGAATACCGCCTGCGATCAGGTCTATTACTGTGTGCAGGACGGTGCCGAGAATGACAAGCTGAAGCTGTATTATGATGAAGATACAGCGCTGATCGGCTTGGAGAACAAGGCAAACGGCTATATCTGGTGGTCGAGCCCGCTCGAAGCCAACCGTGATACCAAAGCCACCCGCACGATCGTGAACGATCTGCAATCGTCCGCCGTGCTGACCTACGGCGATGCCATGAGCCGGGGCGTGAGCAATCTCCGCTCCCGGAACCAGTCCGAAATATCGGTGAAAACGCTCTCTGACGGCATCACTGTGACCTATGCCTTCACCAAGGCGGGCATCACCATCCCGGTGTCCTACCGGCTCGAGGACGATCATCTTGCGGTGAGCGTCAGGACGGCGGACATCAAGGAGAGCAAGGCGGCGCAGGGCATCACAGCCACGCAGCTCACGCTGATGGGCAGCTTTGGCGCTGCATCGCCGGAGGAGGAGGGCTATTTCGTCATCCCGGACGGCTGCGGGGCGCTCATCCGCTTCAACAACGGCAAGACCGTCGCCAAGAGCTACTCCGCCCGTGTCTATGGGCGTGACATCACGATGGTGGCGACGACAAAGCCCGCCGTGACCGAGGAGATCCTGATGCCGGTCTACGGCATCGTGAAGCAAAACAATGCGATGGCGGTCATCGTGGAGAAGGGCGACGGCAACATGACCCTCAATGCGAGCGTCAGCGGGCAGTCCCTGAGCAGCTACAACATCTGCTCGTTCAACTACCAGCTCCGTGGCTCGGATACCTTCTACATGTCCGGCGACTACGGCACGCTGACCGTATTTGAGCAAGGCGCCATCAAGGCGGAGGAGATCCGTGTGCGGTATTATCCCCTTGAAACAGAGCCGGAGACGGGCTACATGGACATCGCCGGGACCTACCGCAGCTACCTGACCGATGTGCAGAAGGTCGCACCGAAAACGCAGCCGGACAGCACGGAGCTGTACCTCGACCTCTACGGCGGCTGTATGAAGGAGCGCTCCGTGCTGGGCATCCCCGTGACGATGAAGACCGCCATGACGAGCTTTGACCAGGCGAAAACGATCGTCTCCGGGCTGCATGACGGCGGCGTGGACAAGATGGTCGTCGTCTACAACAACTGGACGAACGAGGGCATTTCCGGCAAGGTGGACAACAAGGCTTCCCCCTCCGGGACGCTCGGCGGCAGCAGCGCCTTTGACCGGCTGAGCAGCTATCTGGCGGAGCAGGGCGACAGCTTCTATCCGGCGGTCAACAACAAGGTGTTCAAGTCCGGCAACGGCTACAGCAGCTTCTTTGACACGGCGATCCGCATTTCCAACGCCTATTCCCGTCAGCCGGGCTATACCCTGTCCTATGGCGTACAGGATACGAACAAAAAGACCCTCCCGCTGCTCTCGCCCGGTACATTTTCCGGCGTATACAGCAAGCTGGCACAGAACTACAGCAAGCAGAAGATCGGCGGCGTGTGCTTCGGCGAGATGACCTCGACCCTCTGGGGCGATTACGGCAAGCAGAACATGGGACGTGAGGACACCATGCATACCTTGCAGGAAAGCTACGGCACCGTCCGGGATGCGGGCGTGAGCGTGCTGGCGGATACCTGTGCGGCGTATGCGTTCCCGTATGCCGACCGCATCACGGATGCGCCTTTGCAGTCGAGTCAGTTCGATGTGTTCGATGAGGACATCCCGTTCTACCAGATCGTCCTGCACGGGCTTTTGCCCTATGCCGGCACGGCGATCAACGGCAGCGCCGACAGCGATGCGGCGTTCCTGACATCCGTGGCAACGGGCTGCGACCCGGCATATGACATGATCTATGCCGAGGCGAGCGACCTCAAGGACACGGATCTCGACAAATACTTCTACTCGCACTACGCCTTCTGGACGGATACGGCAGCGGCAGAATACCGCATCGCCAAAGAAGTCCTCTCCGGCGTGAGCGACCAGACGATCACAGGCTATGTCCGCAACGGCGATACCTCCGTGACGACCTATGCAAACGGCACGGAGATCACGGTGGACTATGCCGCTAAAACCATCACCTCCGGCGGCAGAACATGGACGCTCGGGGAGAAAGGAGGTGCCGGTCAATGAGTGAGACCGAAGTAAAGGACGTGCAGACAGAGCCGGCAGCTCCGGCAAAGTCCAAAAAAGCCAAAAAGGAAAAGCGCATGGTGAAAATGCCCTACGAGCGCCGCAAGGCACTCTACGGCTACGGCTTCATCGCACTGTGGCTCGTGGGTACGGTGATCTGGTTCCTGTATCCGCTGTTCAATTCGCTGATGTATTCCTTCATGGATGTCACCCCGGAGGTCGGCGGACCGCAGGGCGAATGGGTCGGACTGAAAAACTATGCCTATGTCTTCGGCGGGGATCAGTACTATTCCCGCTATCTGGCAAGCGTTCTGTGGGAAACGACGTGGAAAACGCCGCTGATTTTGATCTTCTCGCTGTTCATCGCCGTCATCCTGAACCAGAAGTTCAAGGGGCGGACATTTGCGAGAGCGGTGTTCTTTCTGCCCGTCATCATCGCCACAGGTCCTGTGTATAACATCATCAACGGCGATATTTCAAGAACCGGTGCCAGCAGCGCAGGACAGTTCTCGACGATGTTCTCGACTGACCTCATGGGGGAGCTGTTCCAGTTCCTCGGTATCTACGGACTGAGCGACCACATGCAGACATACGTGGAAACGATTTCCAACAACATCTTCGGCATCGTGTGGAATGCCGGCATCCAGATCCTCATCTTCCTGGCAGCGCTCCAGAACATCCCCGTTTCCGCCAAGGAGGCGGCGCAGATGGAGGGCGCCACGGCATGGGAGTACTTCTGGAAGATCACGCTGCCCTATGTATCGCCGATGATCCTTGCCTGTCTGATCTTCACGGTCATCGACAGCTTCACCGCCCCGGACAATCTCGTCATGGGACGTGTGCTCAGTATGCAGTCGGACTGGCAGTACGGCTATGCGGCGGCAATGGCATGGGTCTACTTTGCCATCGTGCTGGCGGCAGTCGGGCTCATCACCTGGATCATGAACCACTTCATCTACTATGAAGTGGACTAAGGAGGGACGTCTATGGCAAAAGAAAAACCGGTCACAGCACCGGACGGTAAGGTCATCGGCGGCGGTCCCTCTCAGAAGGAACTGCGGAAGCTCCGTATGCAGAGCATGAACGCAGAGGAAAAGGCGTATCTGCGCCGGAAAGAGGCAATGGACAAGGTCTGGCCGATCGCCCGCTTCGTGATCTTGTTCGGGCTGTGCTTCATCATCCTGTATCCGCTCATCTACATGATCAGCTGTGCCTTCCGGGCGCAGGAGGACATGAACGATCCGACCGTCATGTGGATCCCCCGGCATTTCACGCTCCGGATCCTGAAGGAGACGTGGGAGGCGATGGACTACGGGAACACCTTCCTGCGCACGCTCCTGCTGAATGTCGGCTGCTCGCTCGTGCAGGTCATCACCTGTGCGATCACGGGCTATGGCTTCGCACGGTTCCGGTTCAAGGGCAAGAACCTGCTGTTCGGCATCGTGCTGATGCAGATCCTCGTGCCGAGCCAGATCATCGCCATCCCGCAGTATATGGAATTTCGCTACTGTCTCGGGCTCCAGCCGCTGATGCAGAAGATCAGCCCCTCGCTCGGCAGCGCCTTCAACCTGATCGACTCGCCGCTGACGATGTACCTCCCGGCGCTCATGGCAAACGGCATCCGGGCGGGACTGATGATCTTCATCTTCCGGCAGTTCTTCAAGGGCTTGCCGAAGGAGCTCGAAGATGCGGCATATCTCGACGGCTGCGGGCCGTTCCGGACATTCGTGCAGGTCATGGTGCCGAATGCGGCATCGTCCTTCCTGACGGTGTTCCTGTTCTCGGTGGTCTGGTACTGGAACGACTACTATGTCAGCTCGACCTTCTTCACCAAAAACTCCACCATTGCGCTGATGCTCAAAAACCTTAACACCCAGCTCGCCATCAAGCTGTTCAACAGTGCCACGGTCGAGCTCTCGCCCCGTGAGCAGATCCTCTGGATGGAGGCGGGATGTCTCCTGGCGGTCGTGCCGCTGCTCGTCATGTACACGTTTTTGCAGAAATACTTCACAGAGGGCATAGAACGCTCGGGTCTGGTCGGATAACGGAAATTGTGAAGAAAGTGTGATAAAAATGTGAAAATCCCCTTGACAAATGATAGCAGTTAGTGTATAATAGTAGTATCATTTATATTTTCAAGGAGGTGAATTCTATGTTTCTTTCTACATTATCGGCAATGATCAAGCCGCTTGCTGACTACTACAGTGACTACGGCTACAGTGACTACGGTAGCGGCGGTGAAGAAGTAGCGATGGCGGCAATGGCTGGCTTTTATGTGGTATACATGGTCATTTGTATCGCAGTGGGCGTTGTTGGTATCATCGCTTACTGGAAGATCTTTGACAAGGCCAATAAGCCCGGCTGGCACGCACTTATCCCGTTCCTGAACATGTATACCCTGTTCGACGTGATCTACGGCAGCGGCTGGAAGTTCCTGCTGATGTTTGTTCCGGGTCTGAACACGGTACTGGCGTTCTTCATGATCTATCGTCTCGGAAAGGCATTCAACAAGAGCACCGGCTTCATCGTCGGAATGATCTTCCTGACGCCGATCTTCCTGCTGATGCTGGCCTTCGGCAAGGACAGATATATGGGTCCGCAGAGAGATTGCTTTATCTGAACTTTATCACACAATTATCACAAAAAGCAGTGCCCTTGGGCACTGCTTTTTGATATGTGGATAGAATTGGGAAATTTCTATTGACATTTTTTACAAATAGGTATATACTATAATTAACAACTCAGGAAAGGAGTGTAAATATGGATTACAGTAGTTTCGCTGATGCGTATCAGCAGTCATCCGGCGGTAGCAGCATTGGTTCTTCTGTTGTCAGCCTGGCAGTTTCCATTATCGCAGTTGTAGCGTGGTGGTTCCTGAATGTCAAGGCTGGTGAAGAAGGCTGGGCAGCTATCATCCCGTTCTATAACGTATGGGTTCAGTTCCGTATCGTATACGGTTCCGGCTTGAAGTGCCTGCTGTTACTGGTGCCGATCCTGAACATCGTTGTGTACATCATGTTCTCGATCCGGCTTGCACAGGTCTATGGCCAGGGCATTGGCATAGGTATTGTTTGCCTGCTCTTCCCAACTGTCGGATATTGTATCCTGGCATTTGGTCCGGCTTCGTACCGCGGTCCTGTGAGCAGCTTCCTGTAAGCAGAACAAAAACAGTCTGTACCCCGTGTGCAGGCTGTTTTTTTGTCTCCCTACGCATAAAAGAAGAGCCCCGGACTGCTCCGGGGCTCGTATCGTTTATTCTACTGTCACGCTCTTGGCGAGGTTTCTCGGCTTATCCACATCGAGACCCTTTGCCACGCTCACATAGTAGCCCATGAGCTGGAGCGGCACCACAGCCAGCGATGCAGCAAAGTGCTCATCGGTTCTGGGGATATAGACCGTGAAGTCATTGGTATCCTCGATGCTGTAGTTCCCGTAGGTCGTCAGCCCCATGAGGTAAGCGCCGCGGCTCTTGACCTCGACCATGTTGCTGACGGTCTTCTCATACAGCGCAGACTGTGTGAGCACGCCGATGACCAGCACGCCGTCCTCGATCAGCGAGATGGTGCCGTGCTTGAGCTCGCCGGCAGCGTATGCCTCCGAATGGATGTAGCTGATCTCCTTCATTTTCAGGCTGCCTTCGAGGGAGATGGCATAGTCGATGCCTCTGCCGATGAAGAATACATCTCTTGCATTGGCAAACTTGGCGGCGAACCACTGGATGCGCTCCTTATCCTCGAGGATCTTGGCGATCTTCTCCGGGATGGTCTGGATCTCCTCCAGCAATGCTGCATAGTATTCCTCTGTGACTGTCCCTCTGATCAGACCGAACTGGATCGCCAGCAGGTAGGAGGCGATGAGCTGTGTGCTGTATGCCTTCGTGGTGGCAACGGCGATCTCCATTCCTGCGAGGGTGTAGAACACATTGTCTGCCTCACGGGCAATGGACGAGCCGACCACGTTCACAATGCCGAGCGTTTTCAGACCGTTCTCCTTGGCAAGACGCAGCGCCGCAAGGCTGTCTGCCGTCTCACCGGACTGGCTGATGATGACAACGAGGTTGTTCGGGTCGAGCAGGGGATTGCGGTAGCGGAACTCACTTGCCAGCTCCACACGTACCGGGATCCTTGCCAGATCCTCAATGACATACTGTGCCACGACACCAACATGATAGGCAGAGCCGCACGCCACAATGATGATCTGGTTGATCTTGCGGATCTCCTCATCGGTAAGACCCACGCCGGAAAGGTCGATCTTACCGTCCTTGACAACGGAGTTGATCGTATCCTGCACTGCCTTGGGCTGCTCGTGGATCTCTTTTATCATGAAATGTTCGTAGCCGCCCTTCTCGGCAGCCTCGGCATCCCACATGATCTCTGTGAGTTCCTTGGTGATCTCCTCACGGTCAATGTTGTAGAACGTCACCGTTCCCTTGCCGAGCTTGGCGATCTCCATATTGCCGATGTAGTATACCTTGTTGGTATATTTCAGGATGGCAGGCACATCGGAGGCGATATAGCTTGCATCACCGGAAAGACCGATGATCATCGGGCTGTCCTTGCGGGCAACATAGATCTCCTCCGGATAGTCCTTGAACAGGACAGCAAGCGCATAGCTGCCGCGGATACGCGTCATGGCACGGGCGAGCGCATCGACCGGGCCCTCGTTGTACTTCTTGATGTAGTAGTCGATCAGCTTGACAGCGATCTCGGTATCTGTCTGGGAGCAGAAGCTGTAGCCACGCTTCATGAGCTTTTCCTTCAGTTCGAGATAGTTCTCGATGATACCGTTGTGAACAGCGATGATGTTGCCGTCATCGCTGGCATGGGGATGTGCATTCTCCTCGGAGGGCTCGCCGTGGGTCGCCCAGCGGGTGTGTCCGATGCCGCAGTCGCCGATGACAGCCTTGCCGTTATCAGTCTTTTCGGCAAGGATCTTCAGTCTGCCCTTTGCCTTAATGATCTTCGCTTCCTTCTCACCGTCACGGACGGCGATACCTGCGGAGTCATAGCCACGATATTCCAGCTTGGACAGTCCGTCCAGCAGAATGGGCGCAGCCTGTGTATTGCCAATGAATCCAACGATTCCACACATTTCTTCGATCACCTCATGATCCAGAATACGATGCAAAGCAGCATCGCTCACTGCACCGCTGGTGCAGTTACCTATTTATTATACCATGATACGGCGTTTCTGTCAAGTGCAGGATTTTGATCAGAGTCCGCCCGCCTCTTGCTTTTTCCGGTACTTTCGTGTATAATAGATAGCAGTACCGAGCCCGGAGGTGTCCTGGGGATGAAAACGTCCGCCAATACGCCGGAACGGCATCAAAAAGGGGAGAAACAATATGGATCTGACCGAAATGCAGGCGGATTTTTTACAGCAGCAGAATGCGCTGCGTGACAGGATCGAGCTTGTTGACACATTTGAATGCAGCGAGGTGAAGCTCGTTGCGGGCGTAGACCTTGCCTACTGGAAGGAGGGGGAGGAGGAGTATGCGGTGTGCTGCATCGTCGTCATTGATGCCGCAACGCTACAGATCGTGGAAAAGCAGCATTTCAGCGGCAGGATCGAGGTGCCGTATATGCCCGGCTTCCTTGCGTTCCGGGAGCTCCCGCTGATCCTGAAAACGGCAGAGATGCTGCAAGCGAGCCCGGATGTGTTCATCTTTGACGGCAACGGCTATCTGCATCCCCGGCATATGGGGATCGCCACGCACGCTTCGTTCTATCTGCACAAGCCGACGATCGGCATCGCAAAGACGTATTTCCGGGTCGATCAGAAGACTGACTACACCGAGCCCGAGCAGGAAGCCGGCAGCTATACGGACATTGTCATCGGCGGCGAGGTCTACGGCAGAGCCCTGCGGACACACTCGGATGTCAAGCCGATCTTCATCTCCGTCGGGAACCATGTCACGCTTGACACCGCATGTGCCCTGGCATTGCAGCTCACGGACAAGGAGAGCCATATCCCGGTTCCGACCAGATTTGCTGACCTCGAAACGCATGTCGAACGAGACGCCGCACGTCTCAAACAAAGCTGAATATCCGCTCAAATCCACGCACAAACGCCGCATCTGTCTACCCACAGATGCGGCGTTGATTCATGCACAAATACCCTTTTCTATTTTATGCGATGGATCAAAAATCAAGGTTCGGATCTTCGATGATGTGGTTCTGGGTCTGAACGACCATTTTGCTGATGCCCGATACGTCAGTCATCTCTACGGAGTAGAGCAGGATCTTGCTGACCATGTCCGCTGTGACAGTCTGACCGGACGTGCGGATCACTTCTGCCGTGAGCGTGCTGCCGTTGCGCACCATACCTGCTACACGATAGGAGCAGCTTCCGGAACCGGCTGCCGTGCGGATCACGACAACGGCCTTGCCATCTTCAAAGGCCTGCTTGGTGAATTCGTGGATCTTGAAATTGTCGCCGACGATCGCTTTCAGCTCGTCAAGGCTGTAAACGATCTGCATAACGCTCTCAGAGGGAACCTGACCATCATAGAGCTCGACACCGTCCTCTCTGCCGCTGACGTTCTTACAGGAGACCAGCACATCCTTGCTAACGGGTGCCTCGGTCGGGTCAACATAGCCCGTGGGATCCTCCGGCTCCGGCTCAGTCGGCTGCTCCGGCTCGGTGGGAGTCTCTGTCGGCTGTTCGGTCGGTTCCGTCGGGTCGGAAGCAGTGTACCTGGACTGGAGCACAAGGCGCTTGAGCAGTGCCAGATCGAATACATCCACACAGCTGTCGCCGTTGAGGTCGGCCAGGTCAGAATTGCTCAGATCACCAATGCCGAGGACGTACTTCTGGAGCACGATGATGTCGCTTACATCGTTCTTGCCGTTGCCGGACAGATCGCCCATGAGCGGTGCGGGCGGGATCACGACATAGTCATCCGGGAGCTGCTCGATCGACAGATCCTCCTTGACCTCGAAGACACCGGTATCACTCACCACATTACTGTAGTCACCACGCCATACCTGGTCGAAGCTCATCTTCACGATGCCGGGCTTGGTTCCCTTGAAGAGGGACAGGATATTGTCCGGGCCGCCGACACCGCCGTCACGGGGCGTCAGATTTGTGGAGTAAACGCGCTCGATCTCCGCGTCGCCCTCCTGGTTGATCTCGAACTTGGCACCGGCTGCATAGCTGATGTCACCGCAGTAGACGATGTAGTCATCCTTGCAGGAGACATTGCCGTATTGCTTCTGGTATTGCCGGAACTCACCGTAGCAGTCCGGCAGCCAGCCATAGAGGTCGGTCTCGGTGATGTTGACGCCGTTGACTTCGAAGGTATAGAGATGGGGATCCTTCTCCGGCGCCGTTGTGGGATTCTGGAGATAGAACGAGAGCGTGCCGTCTGTCTGCGGCTGGAAGACATAGACATCATAGTAGTCGTACTTCATTCTGCCGAGCAGTTCCTTATGGATCCCGAGTCTCCAGAGCTTCTCCTCAAACTCCTGCATATCCTGCTTGTAGGTCGGGGAATCCGGATCCGGCTCTTCGATGTCGTAGGTAAAGGTCTCATGATAGACCGGCTCCGGCACTTCGCCCTTCGAGAGAAGGACATAGCTCTCGCCGCCGTCTACATTCGGGTTATTGACACCGTGGGTGACGAAGCAGATCATGCCGTCTGCCACATAGGTCAGACCGTGTTCGGCAACGAAGTCTCTTGCCGCCAGGAAGTTATACGGCACCCACGAGGTCGCAGACGGTGCTTCTTCCACGGCGTTGACGGGCATTGCGGACAGTGCAGTGAGCAGCATGGATGCGGTCAGTGCGATAGCAGTCATTTTCTTTAACATAGTAAATCCCTCCATTTATAATGTTAAACGTTTTCGTTTTTCTGCCGGATCAGGAGGGGCGGTGTGCCCCTCTTGACAGGTGCTTAATTGAATTGGAGACTCTCGGCGATACCGACCGCCGTTGACCAGTTGTCGGGGACAAAGGTCATCAGGCAGATGCCGCCGCCGTCATCCCAGACGAG
This sequence comes from Oscillospiraceae bacterium, assembly GCA_024684395.1. GTDB lineage: Bacteria > Bacillota > Clostridia > Oscillospirales > Ruminococcaceae > UBA3855. The sequence goes on along the minus strand of JAIKWY010000103.1, from coordinate 2,281 downwards.
CTGGCTCTCCGTCGAATAGCCCTCTCTGCCGAGGATGGGCTGCTCCCACACGTGGTCGCACAGCATCTCGCAGTAGAAGCCCGACCAGCGGAAGCGGTGGAGCACATACACGGCATCGGAGTCCGCATCGATGAGCCTGAAGTGCTGGGTGTAGGGGTCTGCCTCGGAGAATCGCTCGATCGTGAAATTCCCGTAGGGAAGGATCGGCAGATCCTCAGTGAGCGGTACATCCGGTCCCACGCCTGTGTAGGTCAGATTGTCGCCCTTCACCTCGATCCGGAAAACGGAGCCGGACACCGTTCCGGTGTCGGTTGGCTGCGGTACTGCATCCCCCGGTGCCTGTGTGGAAGGCATATCCTGCGTATCCGGCGGAGCGGTGGTGGCAGGCGGTGCAGTTGTCTGCGGCGCTACCGTCGTCTCAGGCGGATCGGTCTGCTTCTGTGCAGGCTGTGTCTGCGAAGGCTGTGCCTTTGTTGCCTCGGTCTTGTTCTCCTGCGGCTTCTGTGTCGCAGCAGCGGTCGTCTGAGCGGCAGTCACGGCAGTGCCCTGTTCCTGTGTCGTTTCCAGCCCGGTCGCATCCGTCTCGGCGGGGAACGTGACAGCGGCGGGGACGGCGGCAGTCGGTGCCTGTGTCGGATCGGTCATAGCCGTTGCTTCCGTGGCTTCTTCTGTCTCTGCGACAGTTGCGGTCACGGTCTGCGTTTCCGTTTCGAGGATGCTCTGCTGTGCAGGTGCGGAGCGTTGCAGGAAGAACATCGTTCCGACCGTGCCGAACGCCACTGCCATGCAGGCAGCCGTCACAAGGATGCCCGACCAGCGGATCCCGGCAGGCTTGACCTCGGCGGTCACTTCCTCGGCAGGAAGCTCGTCAGGTGCCGCAGCGCCCTTTTGCGCCAGGTATTTGCTGTAGCTCTTTTCAAATAAGTCATCCATATCCCAGTCAGCAGGTGCCTGTTCGGTGATCTGTTCCAATGTCTCATCCCCGGCACCATGCAGCATGTGGAGTTTGCCCTTTGGTTTCATTCCGTCCACCTCCTTCACAGTGTAATGCCGTCTTCTGTCAGCAGATTCCGCAGCCGCTGCAGCGCCCTTCCGGCACGTACTCGGACGGCTGCCGGCTGGAGACTGAGTGACTGTGCAATCTCGGAAGAAGAACGCTCGTAGTAGTATTTTTGCAGAAGGATCGTGGCATCCGGCTCTCCGAGCGAACGGATCCTCTCAAGCAGCCGGGCACGGAGCGAATCCTGCTCCGCATCGGCAGCGACATCCGTATCATCGGGAAGCTCCTGCATACCGTCCTCGTCGAGGGAGATGCCCGGTTCCTTCACGGAAAGCCGCCGGTAGGCATCAATTGCCCGCCGTTTGGCGACCATCCCGACATAGCCGTGCAGTCTGCCCTCACGGATCTCGCCGTAATGCTGGAAGATCTCGGCGAACACGTCACTGACGCATTCCTCGGCATCCTCTCTCGTTCCGACAAGACCGATACGGTTCCACACAACGGAATAGACATAGCTTTTGTACATCCCGAAAAGCTCCCGGAAGCCGTCCTTCTGTGATCTGCTGATCAATGAGCGCAGTTCACGTTCGGTCATTGGTTCACCTCATAAAAGCAGAATTTGCGCAAATTGCTTTCACTATATACCATCGTAACAAATGCGCAGGGTGTAACAGATTTTTGAAAATTTTTTTGAAAAATTTTCAGGATATGTTTTTGGGAAGGATCTCTATGCGATCAGCGCCGCAGAAATGCCTGAGGGAAGGCGTCTGCGGGCTGCATTGCATAGTTTAATTGTACACGATACCGCTATAAATGTCAATAGGTGGCAGCGATCGGGCAGAAGCGGGCGTCTCCGGCGGAACAGGTGCCTTGTATTGGACTACCCGTAAAAAAGTATCGAAAATGTATATACTACCCAAAAAGATCACTGATGATTTGTCCGGCTCTTTAGACAGGATTTCCACTAATTCTGCATTTTGTCCATTGACAACCAGTATATTATGGTGTATAATTTACCATGACATGGTGGATTGTTTTATAGGCATGTTGTGCAGAGATGGATGCCGCACGTCCGGAAACCGCACAGCATCCACAATTTAGAAGGGGGTCATTTAGACAATGAAATTCAAAAAAATCGTCGCATGTCTGACGTCGATGATCTGCATGGCAGGAACGCTTGCTGCATTCCCGCAGGTAGCACCGGTACAGGCATCTGAGATCGTACACAACACCTTCGACGTGAACTACGACGGCTGGTACAGCAATTCGGACGAGACATCC
>JAIKWY010000102.1 GCA_024684395.1 Oscillospiraceae bacterium | reverse complement strand
TGATGTAAAGAAAAATTGAACGCAAGGAGCCGGAGGGGGGACCCCCTCCGGCTTCATTTTGTCAGTTGTTGACGGCTGTATAGACCGTATCCCCGATCTTCACCCCGCAGAAATCGTCAATGTCGATGAGCTCCCGGAACTCGATGCAGGAGGTCATATGCTTCTCAGCAGCATCACTGCCCCGGTACGTCCAGCCCCCGCTCGGTTCGAGCCCGTGCAGCAGCGTACTGTCATGATCGACCAGCAGGGGAATACCGTTCTTCCGCAGGAGCCGGATGTCAGAATGTCCGGCGGGTGCAGGGACATCGAGCGCTATCGTCTCGGAATGCATCTCAAACGGCGAGAGACAGACGATCCCGCCGTCTTCACTCTTGCAGGTGAGCAGTGTCACATTCGGCGTCAGATCGACCGGGATGACGATGCCCTCCAATGGGTTTTCACCGTTTTTGTGGTGTGGTTCAAAGCGCACCTCCATGTCTCGTGTGAGGTCAGCCGCCGGGAGTTCCGGGTTCAGCGGCTCCAGCATGAAATACACCTGTGTTGTGACACGTTCCTCTGTTGCATCGCTGAAGCCCGCACCACTGCTGCATCCGCTGCCTTCGACCTCGCCGCCGTCTGTGTAGCATAGCACCGGGCGGCTCTCACTGATGCCGGAAAAAGTCTGCTCCTCCGCCGGATCCAGCGGCTCGACCGTCAGGATCAGATCGGCCATATAGCCGTCCGAGAGCAGCGTTTCCGCCGTCACACGATAGTGTGCATTTTCATAGACCTCATTCAGCACGAGCCCCTTGTCGGCAAGCATCTGTGCCGAGCCACCGGCAAGCCAGTGCGCCACGGATCCCGGGTGCGTGAGCTGATAGCCTGCATCGACCGCCGTTGTCATCAGCACGGCTGCTGCTGCGATGCTCACCGCCGCAACGATGCGCCGCCGTATGCCCTTGTTCCTCGGGACAGGCTGTGATGCCTCTGCGAGAAACCGCTCATCCACGCCGTTCATGGCTTTCAGTAATGTCGTTCCGTTCATAGCCGGATCCCCTCCTTTTCAAGATAGGTCTGCAATTGCTTCCGGATCCTGTGCAGCATGGTCTTGATGCGGTTCTCCCGGCAGTGATATGCCGCCGCCAGCTCCGTGATGCTTTCCCCGTACCAGTAGCGCCGCAGAAAAATGCTGCGCTTCTCCTGCGGGAGCTCTGCAAGAAAGCCATTGAGCAGCTCGGAGAGCCGTTCCTCCGCCGCATCCGGCAGCTTGTCCGGGATGCACTGCGCCATCTCGTCTGTCAGCTCCACAAGCTCCGCACTGCGCTTCTGTGCCTGCTGCCGGTCGATCATGCCGAATGCCGTATAGCGGCAGATCTTCGCCAGATAGGCATAGAGATGTGCAGGTCTGGCAGCCGGGAGTGCCTTCCATGCCTGATAATAGGTCTCGCTGACACATTCCTCCGCATCGGCAGCATTGCCTAAAAACGTCATTGCCAGCCGCAGGAGCCGTCCGTTGTACAGCGCCTTGATGGCAGCGAGCCCCGCCTCATCCCCGGCGATGCACAGCGCCAGGATCTCTTTCTCGTCCATGATACCCTCCTTCCCGGAACGTTCCTCACTCTGTTAGTGGGACATGGGCGGCAAAAGGTTACACGTTCCCGCAAAAATCCGCAACTATCATAAAATATTGCATTGACATCCCCCGTGGTCTGTGTTATAATAACGCTGACACGGAGGAAACTCCGGGAATTGTATGGAGGTAGTAAGCAATGTTGGAAGCATTGAAGCAGGAAGTATGTGCAGCGAACCTTGAGCTTGTTGCAAGGGGCGTTGTGATCTATACATGGGGCAATGTCAGCGGGATCGACCGTGAAAAGGGTCTGGTCGTCATCAAGCCGTCCGGTGTGGACTATGACGGCATGAAGCCGGAGGACATGGTCGTTGTCGATCTGATGACGGGCGAGACCGTGGAAGGGAAGTGGAAGCCCTCCTCGGATACGAAGACGCATCTCGAGCTGTACCGGCAGTTTCCCGGTCTTGGCGGCGTGACGCATACGCATTCCGTCCATGCCGTTGCCTATGCGCAGGCGGGAAAGGACATCCCGGCGCTCGGCACGACCCATGCGGATTATTACTACGGCGCCATCCCCTGCACGAGAGCACTGACACAGGCAGAGGTCGAGGCGGACTACGAGCTGAACACGGGCAAGGTCATCGTGGAGACGATCCGTGAGCGTGAGATCGACCCGCTTGCCGTCCCCGGCATCGTGGTGCGGAACCACGGACCGTTCTCGTGGGGCAAGGATGCGGCAGCTTCGGTCTATCATGCCGTTGTGATGGAGACGGTCGCCGAGATGGCACTCAAAACGCTCCTGATCAACCCGGCAGCGAGCATGGAGCAGTACATCCTCGACAAGCACTACCACAGAAAGCACGGCCCCGGTGCATATTACGGACAGGGCGGGGCGAAGTAACGGACCGGAAGGAAGCTCCCGCAGCGGCGGGCGCTTTTTTTCTGTCATCCTGCGATCTGCATGAAGATATTTAACGGCGATCCTTTTAAGAAAAAGCGGGTCTGAGGGGGCGCAGCCCCTGCAAAATTGATCTCCATGAAAATCCCCGCTCAGCTCTTGCATTCCCGTCCCGGATATGGTATAATGAGCTATACGCATTTGCCCAATGATATTTACATCTGAGAGATAACATCCATGCAAATCACCCAAAGGAGTTGAAACGACATGCATCTGAAACGCACCATCGCATTCCTTTGCAGTCTGACAATGACTGCATCCCTCACCGCCATGCTGCCCGCCGTGGCAGAGGACACACGCCCCAGCCTGTACCTCAGAACGGGTATCAGGGACGACGTTCCGTGTTTTTCCGTGACCGCCGGATCCTACAATGTCCCGGAGAAATTTGACCTGCGCACCAAGGGGCTCGTGACCCCCGTCAAGGATCAGAGCCCCTACGGCACCTGCTGGACATTCGGCACCATGAGCTCGCTCGAAAGCAACGAGGTCGCCCGTGACCCGCATGTGGACTTTTCGGAATGGTATATGGCACATTATGCCAATCGGGGACCGATCGGCTATCAGGAGCCGGAGGAGGATTACCTCGAAGAGGGTGGCAGGACGGAGCGCCTTTATGAGATGATGCTCAACTGGGTCGGTCCCGTTCCGGAGTCGCTCTGCCCCTACAATGAGGCGCTCCCTGACTTTGACAAGAGCCTGAAAGACCTCCAGCAGGAATCCGTCTTTCATGTGACAGATGTCCACTACTTCCCGTTCCTGGGCAACCATAAATATGACGAGGATTTCCGCAGCGAATACCGTCAGCAGCTCAAACAGGCGATCTATGAGGGACATGTGCTGTACTTTGACATTGATTCCTCGATGTTTGAGTATGATGTGTTCAGCGATGAGAACTGCACCTACTATGCACCAAACGATCACAGATTCACGCTGACGTCCGAAGAACAGGATGCTCTCCAGGGACATGCGATGAGCATTGTCGGATGGGATGACAATTTCCCCGCCTCGGCGTTCAACTATACGCCCCCGCATGACGGCGCATGGCTCGTCAAGAACAGCTGGGGCGCCGGCTGGGCAGATGACGGCTTCTTCTGGCTTTCCTATGAGGATAATTCCTTCACGATCGCAGCCTATTATGATATGGAGCTGCCGGGCGTCCATGACACGCTGTTTGAACACGATGACTACAGCACCGGCGGTATGCTCCAGTTCAAGCCGGAGGGCGATACCGAGGCATATGCAGCCAACTGCTTCACCGCCGAGGAGGATACCTGGATCACCGATGTCATGGTCTGCTGCTCCTGCTTGGACGATGACTGCGAGATCACGGTCTACAGCGGTCTGACCGATGATTCTCCGGTCTCCGGAACGCCGTCCTCTGTGACCAGGGCAAAGCTGACACACTACGACTACCAGAAGATCACTCTCAACGAGCCGGTATTTGTCGAGGCGGGAGAGCGTTTCTCTGTCGCCGTGAAGTACGAAGGTGCTGAATATGCGCACATCCCCTGCGAGTTCGCCATGAACGATCCGACCCAGCCGGTCGGCTACTCGCCGAGGACCTATTCCGAGCATCATTATTTTGAGATCACCAAGGAACAGATCGAAAGCAGCCTGCATGAAAAGGAGAGCTACATCAGCGCAGACGGCAAGACCTGGGAGGATGTCTATCCGATCCACAATATCGAGGATGAGCTCGGCACGGAACTGGTCATCGGCAATGTCGGCATCAAGGCGCTCGGCGTGAAGGGCGGCAAGATCGCATTCTCCGACTATCACAAGACGCTCCCGTCCGGCACGGAGATCGTGCTTTCCACGCCGGAGAATGCGCCGATCTACTATGCTCTCAACGGCGGCGAGTACCGGCTCTATGAGACGCCCATTGCCTATGACGGCGGGGATATGACCGTTTCCGCCTATGCGGATACCGGCGAGAAGAAGGTCTTCACCCAGAGCTATTCGCAGCAGAAGGCGGATCTCACAACGCTGTCCTTCCGCAATGCCGAACAGAAATGGGAGATCGACGTCACGGATGAAGAGGCACTGCACATCCAGTATGACCGTACCTCCTCCGGCTTGACCTACTTCACCCTCACCTCGACCGGCACTGTCACGATCAACGGCACAGAGGTACCTTCCGGCTCCCGCTACTATCCCGACCAGACAGATCCGGAGCAGGCACTCGAGATCACCATCACGCAGGAGGGGCTGCTCCCGACGACCTATACCGTGCAATTTGACCGTCTGGACGGCGAGCTGTTCACAAACGGTGTCTGGAGCGGTTCGCAGGACGATGCCGAGGGTATGACGATCGGCTCCTACATGTTTGAGTTCCTCGACGGAAAGGGACAGCGCAAGGACATGAACTCCGGCGAGACCGAGACGTTCACCTATGCGCTGACACCGGAAGACAAGGTCGTCCTGACCTTTGCCGACCGTGTGGAGACCTATGATTACAGGCAGACTATTTTTGAGGTGGAAGGGTACCGTAACACCTGTTTCAGCCTGTACGGTGAGGACGGCGGAAAGTTCACATTTGTCTGCCAGAATGACAGCTCGCTCGAAGAATACCCCTGCTACAGCGTCCCGGAGATCATTGAAGCCGTGACCGGTCTCTTCACCGAGGAGCAGGGCAAGGCACCCACGGAAGTGCTGTACACCAATTCCGGCAACGTTGAGGTCTACTATGGGAAGCAGCTGTTCGTGACGCTCGCCGTATCGAACCTGGGACACATGTGGCGGATGCCTGCAGATGAAGCGGATCCGGGTCTTGAAGTGCCGGAAGAGTGGTATAAGACCGGACTCGGCGACATGAACCATGACATGATCGTCAACGCCTCCGATGCAGCGCTGATCCTCGTGGAGTCCGCCACCGTCGGCAGCGGCAATCCGACCACCTTCGGCTATGCCCAGAAGCAGTCGTGCGATGTGAACGGCGACGGCGTGACCAACGCCTCCGATGCGGCAAGCGTTCTGATCTATGCCGCAGCAGTCGGCGCCGGCAACAAGGATGTACGCCTTTCGGATTTCCGGAAAAACTGACCTATACAAAACAGAGCCCCTGCACAAATCGCAGGGGCTCTTTCTATCAGTCTATTTTCATGCGTTTCGATACTGGTTCGGTGTCATGCCTGTGAGTTTGCGGAACTGGCGGAGGAAGTACTTGTCATCCTCATAGCCGCAGCGGTAGGCGATATTCTGCAAGCTCAGCGAGGTCGTGAGCAGCAGATACTTGGCAAGCGAGATGCGGCAGCGGATCAGATCCTGGTGGAAGCTGATGCCGAACAGCTCCTTGTAGGTCGCCCGGAAATGCCCGTAGCTCAGATGCAGCTTCCGGCACGCCTCCGTGGCATCCCATTCATTCTGGGGATCCCGGAAGATCGACTGCCGCAGCGTAGCATAGGACGGATAGCTGATATGTGCATGGATTGACAGGAGCCGCTGCTGTGTCTCCTGGATCTGGAACCGCAGCTTTTGCAGCGCAAATGTCAGATCGGCATTCTCCGCCGGGATGCAGAGGAACTGACAGCAGAGCGAATCCACCTCACGGTGCTCCTTATATAAAGGCGTGTGCAGGATCAGCGTCGTGAGCTTGTCGGCGATCTGTTCGCCCTCCGCCTCGGTATGCTTCCCGACACTGCACACCACGAACAGCCGCTCTTCGAGCTTGGCTGCAAAGGCACTGCCGCCGGCGCAGATCTTCCGCAGGCAGTCCACGACCTGCGCTTCGAGCCGGACAGAGGTGCTGCGGCTGTCTATACTTGTGTCATCCGTGAATAAAGATGTGCGTACAAGGAACAGCAGCAGGCTGTCTCCCGGCTGTGCCTCCTGCAAGGCGAGCCCCGCCTCATTATCAAAGCCGGTCATGTTGAGGAGCCCGGTCGTTGTGTCATGATGCTCGGACAAATTGCGGCATTCGAGCAGCGTCCGGATGTCATTTTTCATGCGCAGCCCTTCGAGTCCGTTGGCAGCGATCTTCAGCCAGTCGCCGAAAGCACTGTCATAGCTGTCGGGTCTGGGATACTGGATGATGAAATAGCCCAGGTAGCGCCCCGCAAAGAAGATCGGCGAGAAGAAGAGGTTTGTCATGGAGAGACTGCCGGGGAGCTGCGGCGGGAAGAGCATCTTGCGCCGGAACATGACAGGCGTGTCCACGCCGTCCTCCGGGCTGATGACCCGGTAACAGAGCATCTGTGCATCGTCCTCGGAAGCCGGATGCTCGCTGTACCAGCTTTCGTGCAGACACAGGTAGATGCCTACGCTGTCCCGCACAAGATAGCTGAATTCCTGCAATACATGGATGTAGTCATTGATGCTGCGGCAGACCGTGAGCTGCTGCTCGAAATTCGATTCAAAATTGAGCTGTAAGTATTCCTGCGCACGGCGGATCTTGCTGAGCTCCTGGTCGAGGTAGAACGGATCCGCACCGCAGGGGCAGGAATTGCCGCAGATCATCTTGCCGGTGAGCGGGATGTCCTCCGGCTCGTGCCCGTTGATCTTCTGGGCGAGGAGCTCGACTGCCTGCTGCCCGCAGGCATAGCGGTTGCGGAGATAGGTCGTGAGGATGGGGGAGTGGTAGTAGCGCTCGCCGACAAATTCATATCCGACGATGCTCACGTCCTCCGGCACCCGGATGTGGCTTGGCAGCAGCACATCCATCAGCCCGTAAGCCATATAATCATTGGCACAGATCACGACCTCCGGCAGCGGGCGCTTCCCGGAGATGTACTCCCTTGCGAGTGCTTCGCCGGAATTGAACCAGTAGTCGCCGTAGATGACATTGCTTTCCGGCAGCGTCAGTCCGTGCTGTTCGAGCACCCGGCGGCAGCCTTCCACACGCAGATGCGACGTCTCCACATGGGAGGGACCGGTCAGGAAGTCGATCTTCGTGAAGTGATCCTTATCAAGGATATGCTGCGTGATCGCCTCAAAATCCGCAACAACGTCGTTGTTGATGCAGCAAAGATCCGGGATCTCGGCGCCCGTGACCACGATGGGCACATCCCTGCGCATCATCCGGTCGTAGATATACTGCTGGAGATCCGGGTTCAGGATGGATTCCGCAGTCAGGATCAGACCGTCGATCCGCCTGGAATCGATCAGGTCATAAATGCGGTTCTCCACTTCCGTGTTGGCGTAGTAGGTCTCAAAGTTATAGATGTTGGAGAACACAGCGGTATTGATGCCGAGCTTCTCAGCCTGGTGTAAAATACCGCCAAGCAGCTGCTTCTGTTCAGGATTCGCAACTTTTGCTGTAATAATTCCAATAAGCAGACGTTCAGACATGGCGGCCTCCTTTCTTCCAAATAGCTTCTACTTTATATTATATCACAAAAAATTCAAAAATCAACCCCTTTTCTGCATTTCATCCACTCCATATTCAGAATGTGGGTTGCATAACATGCTTTATTGTGACATAATTTGTTGATACAACGCCGTGATAGTCCGGTTGTCATGCCAAAGGTACGGACATTTTGAAAAATTAACGTTAATAAATTGCTGTAAACGATAAAAAAATACCATAAAATTATCACAAAACGCACAAAAATTAACCGCTTTTCCGCATTCTGTCCACCCTATCCTGCATTTTGTGGGTTGTACTTTGTACAAAAATGATGTATAATTTGTTAAGACAAGGGCTTGAGAATGGCACTTCTCAAATAATGGTACGGACAATTGGACGGGGATTTCACGTTCACAACATCATAAGGGGGAATCTGAGATGAAAATGAAAAAGATGTTAGCATGTCTGACGTCGATGATCTGCATGGCAGGAACGCTTGCTGCATTCCCGCAGGTAGCACCGGTACAGGCATCTGAGATCGTACACAACACCTTCGACGTGAACTACGACGGCTGGTACAGCAATTCGGACGAGACATCC
>JAIKWY010000066.1 GCA_024684395.1 Oscillospiraceae bacterium | reverse complement strand
ATTATTCATCTTCGTCACTGCACTCATCCAGCCCGTGAAGCAGTTGGATATACGTAACCGTCAAGTATTTCGCGTCCATCATGAAAGAACCATCCCCGCCGAAAATGGCGGGGATGCAGTTTATGAATCAAAAGGCAGGATGATTGTCCCGGCAGGCTGTGAAAACAGATCTGTCAGGTAGCGTTCAGCATCTATCCCGTTCGCCTGTGCAGTTGCCAGAATCGAATACAGGATTGCAGTCCACGATGCGCCGTTTGCCGTATTGCAGTGCATCCAGTTCTTACGCCCGACCGCAAACGGACGAATTGCATTCTCTGCACGGTTGTTGTCAAGCGGAACATCACCGTTCTCAAGAAAGGTATACAGATTTGGCTTTTCATGCAGCGCATAATGAACTGCATCGGTGAGTTTTCCCTTTCCACTGAAAGGTACCGTTTCAAGCCACGCAAAAAGCTCGTCCAGCAAAGGCTTGATCTTTGCGAGACGCTCCTTGTGTCGTTCTTCTGCTGACAATTCCTTCAGCAGACTTTCTTCATGATAGATACGGTCGAAATATCTGACCGCATCCGCGGCGACCGATGACTGCTGCGATTTGCGGTCTTTCGGCATCGCATCCACAAAGCCCCGCCGGACATGAATCATGCATCCGCAGTGTCTGACTCCGGTCACTTTATGATACCCGCTGAACCCGTCCCGCACCAGATAACCGTGGAATCCTTTCAGGAATTCCTGTGCATTGGCGCCTTTCCGGGTCGGCCGGTAATCGAAAATGACAATACTGCGGTCATTCAGCTTGCCGTTCACATATACCCACATCTGTGATTTTGCGGTCGCTTTCCTGCCTTTCTCATGCAGCACCTGCAGTCTGGTTTCATCTGCATGAATCACATTTCCGGCAAGCAGCAGTTCGCGCATCTTCTGCACGACCGGCAGGCACCATTGCTCTGCGGCAGCTCCGACCCAGTTGGACATCGTCGCTTTCAGCAGCGGGATATGCTTTGATGCCAGATCCTTTTCCTGCCGGTGCAGCGGAACTGCCTTGCCGTATTTCTCATAAACGATATGTGCAAGCAGCTCAGGGGAACAGAAGCTTCCCGGGATCATTGGCTTCGGATATGCAGCACGGCGGATATTGCAGCGTTCGATTTCTGCGGCTGAATCATCGTCATGCTCTGGCTTCTCGCCGCATTCCGGGCATTTATAGGTGTAAACGATGTGCCGGCGGATACGGTATTGTGCAGGCGTATAGACCAGCTCGTCATATGCTTTCTCTTTGCCGATCTCTTCCATTTCAGAACCGCATTTCTTGCAGACAGGATGTTCTTCCTTATGCTCAATCTCCTCGACAGGAAGTGCGCTCATCCAGTCATCGTGGGTACGCTTTTTCTTGCGCTTGTGCTCCGGAACAGTCACAGTTTCATCTGCTTTCTTTACAGTCGGAGTCTGCATTCCGGGAAACAGCGGCAGCTGTGTACCGTTATCCATGATGACAGAAGACTGTTCTGTCTTTATTCCGAACATCATCTTTTTCAGCCATGCCATCTGTTCCTGCATCTGCGCAAGTTCCTCTTTAAGAACAGCATTTTCACTTTGGAGGGCAGCATGATCCGCAATCAGTTTTTCAATATCCTGCTCTGACAAAACCGCTCTCCTCCGTTCGTTTTAAGCTATCTCTATTATATCATAAAACGAGCGGATAAGCAAGGAAAATTGCCAAATTCCCCTTGCTTTTTCTTCAGTATAAAGCACCAGGTTTTCCTTCACGGATCGCCTTCGGCTGTTCAATTTTCAGACCTTCCAGCAGCCATCTAGTTTGCTGCGGCGTAAGCAGTTTTGCTTCGGTCTCATTTCTTGGCCACTGGAATCGTCCGTTATCCAGCCGCTTGTACAGCAGCAGAAAACCGTCGCCTTCCCAGAGCAGTCCTTTGATGCGGTCACAGCGTCTGCCGCAGAACAGAAACAGCGCGGTGCTGAACGGATCGAGTTCCAGCTGTCCCTGTACAATCGCCGCAAGCCCGTCGATGGATCGCCGCAGATCGGTGTATCCGGTCACAAGAAATACTTGCTGTCCGGCGGGCAGATCGTTCAGCATAATGTCTGGACCAATGCGAGAAGAGTATCCGGCGCAATGTCTGCCGGCAATGCGATTTGCAGGCCGTTCTTCTCAATGCGGATATCTGCACTCTGTCGTGGAGCGCGTAATGGCACAATTGCAGGGGCAGAAGCAATGCAGTGAGCCCGAACCTTTTGTAGCCGACTGTAATAGGTATTGGGCTTGATGCCGTTCTCCAAACACCATTGCCGTACAGTCAGACCGCTTGTCTGCTGCGCCTCTACCTGCGCTGACCATTCCCGCAGGCGCACTTCCTGCTTTACCGCTGTGATCGCTGTTGCTTCTGTAGCCATACCTGTTCCTCCTGTGTCTCATTGACTCCAATTTACTCCATAGACTAAATTGGACTGTCCAAATTAGTCCATAGAGCTGCTTGGAGTTTATTATACCATTTTTGACATCGGAGATCTAGGCGCGGATGGTTTTACGGTTACGGATATACACGCACTCTGCTCGGTCGTGTTCCTCGCCCTCAGTAGTCATCATCATTTCAAGGAAACAACGATGAGCATAGAATCCTCATCATCACAGAGCATATCAACATTCTGTCTGAGTAACATTCCGAGAGCCATGCCGCAAACAGGCGGTTCAGCTCTTCGATGCTTTCCGGCGGGTTTACTTCGATCTTGTGTATGCCGGAGCAAGAACCGCACCTGCACGGGGTTTTGACCGCACGCTGCCGGACTGAGAACCGCACTCTTGCCGGACATTGACCGCACTTCCAACCGACTGCTATAATATCCACAGCACACAGTAATGTGTGACTTGAATAACAGGAGGTTCGGAAATGACGAACTATCGAAGAATCCTTGAGTTGGAAGCTCAGGGGTACAGCCGAAGAAACATTGAAGCAAGCGTTCACAGTTCACATCAAACAGTGAAGGCGGCACTTGATCGTGCACGAGAATTGCACATCACATGGCCGCTCGATGATGATGTGACGAATGAGATGCTGGATGAGCTGTTCTACGGCAAACAAAGCTGGTGTACTGTTCCCTTCGCAGTCATCGACTACGAGTACATCCACCGCGAACTGTCCAAGAAGGGTGTCACGCTCACGCTGCTCTGGCAGGAGTACTGCGAAACTGCCTACGCAAACGGTGAAAAGCCTTACATGAGCACACAGTTCGGCGACAAGTACCGCCGCTGGGCTCGTATTACGAAGGCTACGATGCGCGTGACGCACAAACCGGGCGAGACCATGCAGGTCGATTGGGCAGGCGGCACGATCCCGTACTTTGATCCGATCACTGGTGAGGAGCACAAAGCATACCTCTTTGTTGCTGCGCTGCCTTGCAGCAGCTACCTCTATGTTGAGGCGTGCACCGACATGAAGATTGAGAACTGGCTGATGTGCCACATCCATGCTTATGCATACTTC
>JAIKWY010000039.1 GCA_024684395.1 Oscillospiraceae bacterium | reverse complement strand
CCATTACCACCTGAAGCCCGGCATGCGTGACGAATTCTACCAGGCGGTCATAGCGCACGGCATTGCCGATGTCTCCCGTGCCGAGGAAGGCAACGAAAAGTATGAGTACTATTTCAGCCCGGACAACGAAGATGAGCTGCTTCTTATTGAGATCTGGAAGTCCGCAGAAGCCGTTCAACTGCACGGGCAGACAGCGCATTTCGCCTGGCTCGGCGAACTGAAGAAAAAGTATGTTTCCGAGACGGTGATCCGGCGGTATGAGATCTCGGAGATATAACGATACAGACGAATCAAATTGACATAACAGGAGGACATTTTTATGGAACAGTATACACTTGCCAATGGCGTACAGATGCCGGAATCATAATACAGACCTGCATACTCCCATTGGAATGCAGCGTGATCCATGATTCGTAGTGCGTCTTCTGCGTCTCCAGGCTTTCAAGCTGATCGACATTCTCTGTTGATACACGGCAGTAGGCTGCTACACGGATCTTTGCCGATTTTGGAACTGACGCTGTATTGACTTCAATTTTTCTGACGTTTGCCATAGAAATACCTCCTTCTGTCAGTATTCAATGTTAACTCTGATCTATCAATTTATTAAGCGTTTTCGGCAATAAGTTCACAAGAAGCGGAGAGAAAGAACGGCGGTTCCGACAGTGTTTCCTGTTGTCAGCTTTGAACTGCTGCCCACGGGAATGCTGTCCACAGCCGCATATGCAAAAGTAAGAAAGGACGAGGACTTCTCATTCTATATCGGCATCAACGGTTTCACCAAGACCAAGCTCAACAACTGTATCGAGTTCACCTACGGTGACGAACAGGATACCATCGATCTGACCGAAGAGGAGCAGGAAATTGTTTTCGCTATCCTCGATGGAGAGCGACGAGGACGGCAGTTTGCATCAGCGTATGCTTTCTGACGAATCCGCCACCGTCCTCTTCCCCGATTGGTATCGGCGTGATTATCGCCGTAAGGGTGAGGGCACTGACGAAGCTCGTAATCTTGCGCAAATTCTATATGAAGCGACCGGATGTCTTATGCCGAGAAATATGCATCGCTATGACCGCGTGATGAAAGAATTAGGCAGATACGGGATCCGGCAGAACAAGGCGATCGCAATGCTCAATTGCATGGAATCGCTCGGAACAAGCAAGTATCCAATCATGATACCGAAGTAAAGTCGTGGGTTGACTGATGATACGCAGCGCTGAAACTCAAATCGACGTTTTCCTGAGCTACTGGGATGCTGACGAGTCCGAAGAACCCGAGGATCCACTCGGTACAGATGGAAATTTTGAAATATAGGAATTGACATAGCGCGTTAATTTTTCCCACACGAAAGGAGCGATTCAATTGTCTAAGCACTACTATGATCCAATGATGGTATCCTGTTCATCTGAGAATCCCATGACAATGGGCATCACAGCGACTTTGACCGATTCAGTAAACGGCAAGCTGCTTCAGGAAGCAGTTGAAGCATTGCGGGAGCGTTTCCCATACTTTTATGTCCGCCCCAAAGTCGAAGACAACGATATCATCGTGATACCAAATCCGCTTCCGGCGACAGTCCGGAATACCTGGGAACCGATCCGGCTTGCCTCCAAAGATGCAAATTATCATCTGATCGCGTTCAAGTATCAAGGCAAACGCCTGGCACTGGAAATGACCCATACGCTCTCTGACGGTGCGGGGATGCTCCCATACTTTAAAAGTCTGCTGTACATCTATCTATCCAAGAAAACAGGGATCACATTCCCAAAGGATGGTTTCAGACTGCCCGGCAGTACGATCCCGGAATCGGAAACAGGCGACCCCTTTGCCGGTATTGATACAGATGGCGTTGAAATGCCGTTTTATCAGAAAAAGCCAACTGAGGACTTTTATCGTCTGTATCCTGACGCAGGCGAAACGCCGCATGTGTTTTATCTGAAACTACCGGTAGACGCTGTAATGAAATACTGCAAAGAAAACGACGGAAGTCCTAATGTTCTGATTACTGTACTGATCGAAAAAGCGATCAGGCGCATAGATCCTGAGAGCGAAAAGAATATCACTGTGTCAATTGCGATCGACCACAAAGCGATGCTTGGCAATCATGATAATTACAGAATGTTTGCGAATGCCTATGAAATAGATTTTCCAAAGAGCCGGGAGCGGGAAGATATCATGAAAGCGTGTACCATCACACGCGGTAAGCTGATGTTACAGGCACAGCCGGAAAACTCCGCATGGTATATCAAGACAAGAAAAATGGGCTTTGAAAAGATGAAAGCTATGCCATTGCAAATGAAAATGGAAATGCTGCCAAAAGCCGCTGGCATGAAACGATGGACTGCCTCTGTGTCTTACGCCAACAGCCGCAGTTTCGGTCCGCTTGATCCTTATATCAAGGAGCTTTACTTGCTTGCCGAAACTTCCTCCATAGATATCATGAGTGAGGTGGCATGCATCAACCACAGCTTCTTCCTTGCTCTGGGGCAGACCTTTTCAAACAGGAGATTTTTGGATGCTTTCCTCATTGAGCTGAAGGAAGCGGGGATCCCCTTTGACGTTATGGGAGATGAAGAGTACCATCTCTGCGGATTCCAGTATGAGGATCTTCTGTGATCTTTGCACTTTGGCACACAAAATTGCAGGAGGTTTTATATGTTTTGGGATACGGTTTCACCTGTCTATGACTTTTTTGAAGTGATTTACAACAGCCGCGTTTATCGTAACACGGGCAAGGCAGTTGCGAGTTATATTTCTGCGTCCGACATTGTACTGGAGTGCGCTTGTGGAACGGGTGCGATCAGTCAGTATATTTCACCGAAATGCAAAATGCTGATTGCTACCGATCTGTCAACAGGAATGCTGAAACAGGCAGCACAGAAGTGCGTGAAATATGATAACGCAAAATTCAGATATGCCGATCTCATGCACCTCAAATGCCGCGACTTCCGGTTTGATAAAGTTGTCGCCGGAAATGTTATTCATCTGCTTGATGAGCCAGAGCTTGCTGTAAAGGAGCTGCTCCGCGTATGCAAACCAGGAGGAAAGCTCATCATTCCGACATATATCAATGATGAAGGTACACAGCAGAGAAAAGCTGTGATGCTGCTGGAAAAGCTGGGCGTGCAGTTCAAGCGGGAGTTTGATTTCAGGAGTTATCAGCAGTTCTTCCGGAACATAGGCTTTCCGGATGCAGCATTTCATGTCGTGGAAGGCAGGATGCCCTGTGCAATCGCAGTTCTTACGAAAGAATAGTGCCCGTGTAACCGAGGAGGAAAACCTATGAACTCAATTCCTGTAAACGGATTCAATCTATACTATCAAGAATACGGTTCCGGCAGACCGATCATTCTTGTTCACGGGAACGGAGAAGACCATACGATTTTCAGAATGGAGATCGAACAGCTTGTGTCGGCGGGCTATTGCGTCTATGCGATCGATTCCAGAGGACATGGGGAAACCGGCGCCAACAATCCGCCCGTCAAGGAATTCCACTATGCGGATATGGCGGACGATGTGTATCAGTTCATTCTGGCACTTCATCTCGAAAAGCCGGCGTATTACGGTCATAGTGACGGCGGCATCATCGGGCTTCTGTTGGAGCTACGGCATCCGGGGGCTTTGAGTATCATGGCAATCAGCGGAACAAATCTATCACCGGAGGGACTGATGGATTCCTTCGTAGCGGAATGTCAGACGATGTATGAAAAATCTCCAGATCCGCTGACAGCATTGATGCTTCATGAGCCTCACATAGCACCAGAAGAACTCGAAAAGATTGGAATCCCCGTGCTGGTCACAGCCGGCGAGCATGATCTCATCAAACGGGAAGAAACACTGAGAATTGCAGAGTATATTCCCGAAAGCTGGCTCATGATCCTGGAACATGAGGACCATGGCAGTTATGTGGTGAATTGCGAGATCATGGGTGAACTTTTGGTTCAGTTTATGGAGCGCCTATGACGTTATGGCAGATGAAGAATGCCATCTCTGCGGATTCCAGTATGAGGATCTTCTGTGATCTTTTCACTTTGATGTGTACAATCATAGGACGCTCCCTATATTTCCGAATCCGATACTGTGCCGGAATACGCTACTTCACGTTTGCCAGCGCAACAAAATGTGCGGAGCAGGTCGAAAAAAATGATCATCAATCATTGGGGGAAGATCAAATGAAAGGATTTTGCGAACAAAAATTCAGCTCTATGTTTATATCGGGTACATTCACCAAGGCGGTCATGTACATCATGCTCCTTTGTGACAGTATCATTGCAGGGTACTTTATTGGAGAAAACGGAGTTGCTGCGATCAACGCGATCACACCGGTGACAGGTATCGTCACATTTTTCGGAGATCTTGTTTCGACAGGCGTTGGCATCGTTTTCACAAGAGAGATCGGTGCTATGCGAAAGAAACGAGCAGATGAGATCTACGGACAAGGTCTTATTATCAGTATATCCATAGGGCTGATCTCTGCGCTCACGATTTTTCTGATACAGGATATCTATTTCAGCATAGGCGGCATCAAAGGTGAAATACTGGATCAGGCACTCAGATACTATCGCCTTGCCCCGATCAATGCGTTCCTCACGATCGTGATATTCTACCTTGAGCAAATGGTATACAGTGACGGCGATGAGCTTTGCAATAATATCTGCTATGGATTCCAGATCGGCGGGAACATTATCTGCTCGGTTATACTGACAAAATTCATGGGAATGACGGGTATCATACTCGGCTCTGTGATCGGCAACGGACTCGGCATCCTTGCCTGCTGCTGGCATTATTTCCGGAAATGCAGCACGCTCCATTTTACATGGCATCTTTCTTTCAGCGACTTCCTGCTGACCTCCCGTTATAGTATTGTGGATTCCTCCGTATACCTTTGCTGGGCATTGATGGACTACGTTATGATCAGTTTTGTATCAAGCCATTATGGCGATACTGCGCTGGTCACGCTTGCAGTGGTTGTCAGCCTGATCGAATTCAGCGTTGTACTGGACGGTGTCGGGATGGCAATGCAGCCTTTGATCGGTACCTATTTCGGAGAAAAGAATCATGTATTGATCAGGAGGGTCATGAAAGCTGCATTGAAAGCCGCCGTTCTCGAAGGCGCGATCGCAACGATTCTGATCTGTATTTTTGCGAAACAGTTCTGTGGGCTGTTCGGTATCAGCGGCGGCGCAGCTCTTGCGCCTTCCATGACTGCGATCCGTATCGTTTCACTCGGGTTTATGCTATGCAGTGTCGTATCACTCACGACATCCTACTATATGCTGATTGATCGCATCCGTATGGCAACGTGTATTGCAATACTTCAAAACGGATTGCTCTATATTGTTTTCCCGATACTCGGTTCACTGCTTTTCGGGATCAATGGAATGTGGGCAGGATTTATCGTTGCTTCGCTGCTCACGCTGATCTCCGCTTATGTATATGTATATCTGCGGTTCGGAAAAGAGAACTTCCCATTTTTGCTGAAAGATATTGATTCGGAGATCACCGTGATGGACGATACTCTTACAGGCGAAACAGCAGCTTCCTTGTCAGAGCGTGTTGAAAAGCTCCTCTCCACGCATGGATTTCCAAAGAAAATCTCCAATCACGCGGCGCTGTTCGTGGAGGAGATCGGTATTACGATACTTGAAAAGAATCAACGCTCGAAAAAACCGATTTTATTTGAGATCTCTCTTTTCTTTGAGAATGATTCGGTTCTGATCATAGAACGTGATTCCGGTGAATTATTTGACATCACAGACCCTGATCTTCCGGTCAGAGGGTTAAGCGGTTATCTGCTAAGCGGGCTGATGGAGGCGCATCAGGAAAAGGCGTATCTTGTCACGACCGGATATAACCGCAACATGATCCGTTTTTCAAGGAACGAGAAATGATTGCGGAGGTGAGCCGATGAATGTATATGACTTTGACGGAACGATCTATTATCCCGACTGCACCGTGAGTTTCGCATTATGGTGCGCTAACCGTCACCCGAAGCTGTGGTTTACCTTTGTACCGAAAGCGCTCAAAAACCTGATGCTGTATAAAACAGGAAAACTGCCGAGATACCAGCTGGAAAGGCATTTTTTCAGCTTTCTCGGAATGATAGATGATTTCGATGAGCAGATTGAACAATTCTGGGATAAGCATGAGAAAAGAATAAGTGCGTGGTATCTGGCGCAGAAAAAGCCCGATGAACTCATTATAAGTGCATCACCAGACTGTATCATCGCACCGATCGCCAAAAGGCTTGGTGTCAACTACATGGCTACGGAATATGACCGTGAGTTCGGTGTCTTTACCAATAATCTCATGTATGCAAAAGAAAAAGCACGATATATGATTGACCACGGATTTCCAGTGATAGACAATTTCTATTCAGATTCGCTTTCAGATACGCCCATCGCACTCTGTGCGGAAAAGGCACACCTTATCACAAACAGAGCACAGAAGGTCAATGACTGGCCGGAGCTGGACAAGAAAACGTTAGAGGAAGTTCGCCGCAAGATAGATTCAGGGACAAAAATACATCTGGATTAAACAGCGGTCATAAAAAGATGAGGAAGAAAAAATGTATGTAATCGTTTATGATTTCGGAACAAGCGCAGTTAAAACCTGCCTTTTTGAAATCAGCAGTACCATACGGCTGATATGTCATGCCAATGCAACATACGGTCTTTATATTCTTGAAAATGGTGGTGCGGAGCAGGATACGGAAGAATGGTGGGAGGCGATCGCCAAGACCACCAAGGCGCTTTTTAACCAGACGGATATCAAACCCTCGGAGATTGCAGGTATCTCCTTTTGCACACAAATGCAGGGAGTAGTGTTGGTAGACCGGCACGGAAATGCTTTGCGCCGTCCCATGAGCTATCTTGACACGCGAGCCGTCAATGAGTTTAAACAAGGTCTGGGAAAAGGGCTTATCAAAGTTTCGGGCTGCAATGTGTTCAAGCTGCTCAGGAATCTGTATATCAACAAAACAGCTTCCATGAGCGTCAAAGACCCTGTCTATAAGTATAAGTGGGTTGAGAGGAATTCCCTGACCTGCCAGACCGGCAGCAATACAATGCCCGCAAACTGCACAAGAGGTCTGCATTTCTTCACCTATGACGATGCAATGGACATTGCCGACGAAGCCTATGCCTTCAACAACAAGGAGGGCGGCATCTACCTCTTCTGGAAGGACGATGCCAAGGCATATGCAGCCGCCTCCGCATTCACGACCGGGCAGCTTGCGCTTGCCGGGATCGGCGGTCTCGCAGTCGGCATCCTCGGTGCCACAGCCGTGATGATGCTCAGAAAGAAGCGCCAGGACGAGAAAGCTCCGACAGCAGCATAAGCATGCAATATAACATGAAAACGCCCTCTCACCGCACATTGACCCGCCCCCTGTCAAGTAGACAGCGCAAAAAACAAAGAATATTCCATGTAATGACTAAAAGCAGTCTGTGCAATTTGTGCAGGCTGCTTTGATGTTACCAATTGGCAAGCACCTTTTGGAGTGAGGAGCGTAGCGACGAATGGAGAAAGGTGCTTGCCGCAGCGCCCACCGTCCAGTCAAGCAGCAAACGCTTCATGGTATTCCATCGGTGTCATACAACTCAGCTTGATCTGGTATCGCCTTGTATTGTAGTATCTGATGTATTCTTCTATCGCCGAGGTCAGTTCATCCTTATCTGTAAACTTTCGGAGATAGTACATCTCGGATTTCAAGATGCCCCAACAGCCTTCCATCGGACCGTTATCAATACATCTTCCGACACGGGACATACTCTGTATCATTCCTGCATTTACAAGTTTCTGATGAAATAATTTGTTAGTATACTGAAATCCTCGGTCGCTGTGGAAGATGGGATGAGCTGAAGGCATTGTTCTTATTTTTTTCTGAGCGGCCTGTGATGGTACTGCTTGATCCGCAAATCAGCACCTTCCTGTATCCTGCAGTCAAGATACCATCCTGTAAATGATTTGTTCTGGTATACCAAAGAATATCAAAAAAAGCATAAAATAATTGATTTCTTTCGTTTTGTGTGATATAATAGTAAGCATAAAGATAATCCACGTCCCAAAAGAGCGCAGCTTACAAGGGAAAGCAGACCGATGTTTCGTCAGGCGGTCTTTGTGTGGAGCAGCCAATATTACTTATATGTAAGGATGAGCAAAATGGACAAACAACCTTCTGTATTCAGAAAGAAAACTCTTGACAGGATATCCAGACCCGATCAGCTTACGGATTACCTGCGTGTGACAAAGCCTGTTGTATGGTTGTTGCTTGCAGCCATACTTTTACTGCTGATCGGGCTTTTTTGCTGGAGCCTGACCGGAACGATCGAAATAACTGCTGATGGTGATGCAGTCGTTTCGGATGGTCAGATGAGGATCATGCTCGCTGAGAATGAAACATATCAGCTTGACGAGGGCATGAGGGTTATCATAAACGATCATGATACATCCATAACAAGTGTTACAAACAATGAGTTCGGCAAGCCTGTCGGCTTTGCCGCAGTATCGGATGCGGACGGCTTATATCCTGTAAGCATCATTGTCAAAACGGTTCACCCGTTTGAACTGCTGTTCGGGGTGTAGTATATGGGGATGAAGATCAAAAAGCCCGTCACCAAAGGGGTGGCCAGAGTCCCTGTTGTATTGCAGCTTGAAGCGCTCGAATGCGGTGCGGCTTCGCTTGCAATGGTGGCAGCTTATTACGGAAAATGGGTAACGCTGGAGAAAGCACGTACCGACTGCGGCGTATCCCGTGACGGGTCGAGTGCTGTCAATATCGTCAAGGCAGCAAGAAACTACGGATTTACTGTCAACAAGTACAAACGCAGCCCCGAAAGCATACGGAAAAAAGGTGTTTTTCCGTGCATTATCCATTGGGATTTCGATCACTTTGTGGTGCTTAACGGTTTTAAGGGGAAGTATGCTTATATCAATGATCCTGCAAAGGGAACTGTCAGGGTCGATGCAGAAGAATTTGACAGCGCTTTTACGGGCATCACCATAAACATCGTTCCGGGTGAGAAGTTTCAGTCAGACGGGAGCAGACAAAGTGTTTTGCTGTCCGCTGCCAAAAAACTGCGTATGACAGGATCTGTCATGACGGTCATGAGTGCAGCTTCCGCTATCCTGGCGCTGTTCGGGATCATGTATCCTGTTCTGACCGGTTTTTTTGTGGATAACCTGTTAGCCGGACACGGCAGGGGGCTGCTGTTCGGGTTCACAGCCATTTTGTTGGTGCTGGCTGTGTTACAGCTTACAACAGCCTGGATCCAGACGATCTATCGGCTGAGATCAAAGGGAAAATTGTCGGTGATCGGCTGTTCGACCTATATGTGGAAGGTCATGCAGCTGCCGATGGAGTTTTTTGCGCAAAGACCTGTCAGTGATGTATTTCTCCGTATGGATATGCTTGAAGACCTGACGGCAGCCGTCACAGACCTGATCACCCCCCTTGTGATGAACACGATCACGACGGTTCTTTGCCTGATCCTGATGCTGCGGCAAAGTGCAGCATTGACGGCAGTCAGTGTGTGCGTACTTGCTGTTAATCTGTTTTTATCCGGATTTATCGCAAGGACGCACGAGAATACCGTCCGTGTTATG
The DNA here is from genome assembly GCA_024684395.1 of Oscillospiraceae bacterium. GTDB lineage: Bacteria > Bacillota > Clostridia > Oscillospirales > Ruminococcaceae > UBA3855. The sequence continues at coordinate 4,493 of JAIKWY010000039.1, read as the reverse complement.
GAGCGCGACAAGGAAAAGCTCACCTCCGAAACGCTTTCGGGACTGAATATGATAGAAACGATCAAGGTAAGCGGTGCGGAGCAATCCTACTTTGAGAAGTGGTCAGGCTTACAGGCTGCTGCCAATACGCAAAAGGTGCGTTCGGAAAGTGCAGATATTTTTCTCAGCAGGATTCCTGAACTGCTGTCACAGGCAACCTATTTTGTGATCATGCTGATGGGGCTTCGGTATGTCATCCAGGGCAGCTTTAAGCTTGGTGCTGTATGGTCTTTTTTGGGACTCATGAGCCTGCTGATGTCTCCCGCTTATTCTCTTTCGGATGCGCGAAAACAGTTCCAGACTATGCGAATGCAGTATGAGAGAGTGGAGGATATCCTTCAAAATCCCCCTGACAGCAGCATAGCCGATACGCCTGCCGGGATGACCGAGGGATTCTATAAGCTGAAAGGCGATATAGAGCTAAAACATATCACCTTCGGCTATTCAAGGATTGCAGACCCGATCATAAAAGTCTTTTCATTCTCGATCAGGTCAGGCAGCAGCGTGGCGTTTGTCGGCACATCAGGGTGTGGCAAATCAACGCTTTCAAGGCTGATCTCAGGTTTGTATGAGCCATGGGAGGGCGAGATCCTGTTTGACGGCAGACACCGAAGTGAGATCAACCGTAACGTTATGACAGGCTCGATCGCTGTTGTCGATCAGGACATCATGCTGTTTGAGGGTTCTATCAGGCATAACATCAAAATGTGGGACAAGTCCATCGAGGACTTTGAAGTGATACTCGCCTCCCGTGATGCACAGATCCATGAGGATATCATGGCCCGTGAGGGTGGGTATAACGCAAAGCTCACGGCTGACGGACAAAACCTTTCGGGCGGTCAGCGGCAAAGGCTTGAGATCGCCAGAGTGCTTGCGGCTGACCCATCGGTCATCATACTTGACGAGGCAACAAGTGCTCTTGATGCAAGAACGGAAGCTGATGTGGTGAAATCCATAAGGAACAGGGGCATCACCTGTATCATCATTGCACACAGGCTTTCAACGATCCGTGACTGCGATGAGATCGTCGTGCTTGACAAGGGCTGCATCGTCGAGCGGGGAACCCATGATGAACTGATGGCACTTGGCGGAAGATACACAGAGCTTGTGACAAACGAATAACTGGAGGTCGGACTTTGAACTGGTTTGAAGAACAGATACTGAAACGAAAAGAGAATGACGATCGGTTCCTTGAAAACACCTTTGTTCAGGCGGCAGGCATTGTCTATGGTCAAAAGACAGCGAACGATCTTCTTGATGAAAGCATTATCACGGAACATGCAATAGATGAGATACTGAAATTTTATCACTTAAAGCCTGTTGAGGTGCCTGATCACATCACCGACGGCAGAGAGCAGCTTGATTATTGTTTACGGCATTACGGTCTTATGAAGCGCAGGATCATCCTGCAAAAGAACTGGTTTGAAGATGCCTGCGGCGTCATGCTTACCTACAGAAAAGTGAACGGAGAGCCGGTGGTTCTGCTCCCTGATAAGTTAGGCAGACATTACCGCTTCAAGGACAGCACAGGGAAGATGGTAAAAGTCAACCGAAGGACAGCATTGCTGTTTGAGGAAAGCGCCTTCTGTTTTTATAAGCCGCTTCCTCACGGAAAGCTGACATCCAGGGATTTTCTTCTCTGCATAAGGGACAGCATGAGAACGAAAGAATGGCTTTATCTTTCGGGGTGCGTGCTGCTCATGACGCTTATTGGTATGCTGATCCCGCAGACCGTAAGAGTGCTGACCGCAGATGTAACGAGCAGCAAAAACATCTCTCTGCTCACTGCTCTTGGAGTGTGTCTGCTTTGCACGGTCGTATCAGTCCATCTTATCGGCATCGTTGTTGAAGCGCTGGGACGGAGGATCAAGGACAAAACTTCACTTACCATTCATTCGGCTTTGATGATGCGGATACTGAGTCTTCCTGCAAGCCTGTTTGAAGCCATAGGCCCCAGCGAGCTCGCAGGAGTCTCACAGACCGTTGATGAACTGTGTGAACAGCTCATCTTTGCAGTGGCAGGAACGGGACTTACGACTTTGACATCGCTTTTGTACATCGTGCAGATATTCCTGATCACACCTGAACTTGGCTTTTCCTCGCTCCTCATACTGTTGATAACGATTTCCTTCGGGGTTATCTCTGCGGTGTTTTGCTCACGGACGAGCAGCAAACAAATGGAGCTTGGAGCGAATGAAGCAAAGGCACGATACAGCATGATACACGGCATACAGAAAATTCGTCTTTCTGGCGCAGAGAAGCGTTTTTTTGCAAGGTGGCTAAGCAAATATACTGAAGGCAGACGACTGACCTATTCGCCGCCGTTTATCGCACGGATCAGAAATATCCTGATGCTTGCGGTGAACCTTTTTTCGGCGATCGTGCTTTATTTTGCTGCGGCAAAGGGCAGTGTCGGGCAGGCGGATTATATCGCATTTACTGTGGCTTATGCTACTATGCTCGGCGCTATCAGAATCATGTCGGATTCATTTCAGGCTGTCGGCAGGATACAGCCTGCGCTGAAAATGCTTGATGGCTTTTTGCAGGCAGAGCCGGAAAATTCCGGCAGCAGACAGCTTGCCACAGACATAAACGGCAGTGTCGAGTTAAACAACGTTTATTTCAGGTACAGTGCGAATTCGCCGTATATCCTGAAAAATGTAACGCTCAAAATACACCCGAAGGAATATATTGCGGTAGTCGGCAGGACAGGCTGCGGAAAATCCACGCTGATAAAGCTGCTGCTTGGTCTCCGTGTTCCCGAAAAGGGGGCGATCTATTACAGCGGCAAAGACCTGGGCTTCCTTGACCTGAGCAGCCTTCGCAGCAAGATCGGTACGGTCATGCAGAACGGTGAACTGTTTCAAGGCAGCATTTTTGAGAATATCACCATATCTTCGCCGAAAGCCACCCTGGACGATGCGTGGGCGGCTGCCGAAATTGCGGGCATTGCTGACGATATCCGGGCTATGCCAATGGGCATGCACACTCTCGTTTCCGCTGGACAGGGCGGCATTTCAGGCGGACAAAAGCAGCGTATCCTGATCGCAAGAGCGATCGTTGGCAAGCCGAAAATCCTGATATTGGATGAAGCAACATCTGCCCTTGACAACATTACACAGCGGCAGATCAGCGATGCTCTTGACAAGATGGGCTGCACCCGTATCGTGATCGCTCACAGGCTCTCAACGATCAGGCATTGTGACAGGATCATTGTGCTTGACGGCGGCGGAATCGCAGAGGAGGGCAGCTATGAACAGCTTATTGCAAGGAACGGCATCTTTGCAGAGCTCATCAGGCGACAGAGGACAGATATTTAAGGCAACAATTGCGTATTTGTGAATCGACTATGGGGTGCGGGGCTTTGCCCTGCACCTTTTTTCACACCTTCGCGACCATAATCGCTTTCAGGATTGTGCATATTGCGATAAAAGTTTACAAATCTGTCGAAATTGTATATTGACATACACAATGAAATGTGTTATACTGATTACATACCAAACATTCAGATCAAAACACTTTTGGTTACTGCATTTTATCAGTCGGCAATGTACGTGAAAGGATGGATCGAAATATGAATGACAACAATACGCTGGAGTTCTTAAACTCTCTGACCGAGGAGCAGCGCGCAGCACTAACTGCCTGCCGGACAGAGGAAGAACTTGAACAGGTCATTGACGATTATGACATTGAGATCCCGGATGAGATGCTTGCCGGGGTCGCAGGCGGCAAGGGAATCATGCCTTTGCTGATGGCAGGTATCATAGCATTTTCGGGGGCGGCGGCTGCCGCAGCGTCAACAGCTCCTATTCAGGCGAGTGCGTATACTACAGAATGGTCGGATACCTAATGGAAAAGAAGAAGATACTATACAAACCAATGCGAAACTTGTAGGAGTTGTCAAACTTATTAACAGAATAAGCAGATATACGGGACTTGTCAGGATCGGTAGTTCAGAGTATTCAGGCACTCTTACCGGCGAAGAAAAAAAAATCTACACTGAGATAAATGCTCATATTCTCGCAAATGATACGATGATAAATGAGATGAATCCTGATTACGAGCTTGACGTTATAGACGAACTAAATTCTTCTCCGCTGCCTACAGTACCCGTGTTAATGTATGTTTCAGGAGATACCGTTGGGCAGGAGCTTTGGCTAAGTGGAACGCAGGCTATGGTGGATGCTTCCTCAGACGGAAAGCTCATAAAGCTCGACTGCGGTCACTATGTATATTCCTTTGAGTATGAGCGCATCAGCAAGGAGATAAAGGAGTTAATAGATAGCCTAAACGATTAAATAAAACAAATCAAAGCAGAGCAACACCAGCTCTGCATTTTTTTTTTCCCCATAACATTTTCACGATAAGAAAAGTTTTATGGCGCACCCAACTTCATGCGCACTGCGAATAGACTTTCACCCCGAAAGTGCGCTATAATTTTAGTGTGGGGCTTA
>JAIKWY010000216.1 GCA_024684395.1 Oscillospiraceae bacterium | reverse complement strand
CCTCTTCCGGAGCTACAGGAGCCTCGGGAGCCTCAGGTGCTTCAACCTCTTCCGGTGCTACAGGAGCCTCGGGAGCCTCAGGTGCCTCAACCTCTTCCGGAGCTACAGGAGCCTCGGGAGCCTCAGGAGCTTCAACCCCTTCCGGAGCAACAGGCGGTGCCGGCGGCTCAGGGAGCTCGCCCTCTTCCGGAGCTATAGGAGCTTCGGGAGCTTCGATTTCTTCCGGAGCAACAGGCGGTGCCGGCGGCTCAGGGAGCTCAGCATCTTCCGGAGCAACAGGCGGTGCCGGCGGCTCAGGGAGCTCAGCATCTTCCGGAGCTACAGGCAGTGCCGGCGGCTCGGGCTTCTCAGCCTCATCCGGTGCTACGTGCGGAGCAGGCGGTGCCGGATGCTTCGGACCTGCGATGTCGAACCACTCAACTGCTTCGTGAGGCGGAGGTGCCAGCGGAGCAGGCGGTGCCGGCGGCTCGGGACGCTCAGTCTCATCCGGAGCAACCGGCGGTGCCGGCGGCTCAGGGAGCTCAGCGTCTTCCGGAGCTACAGGAGCCTCGGGCGGCTCAGGGAGCTCTGCGTCTTCCGGAGCTACAGGAGCCTCGGGCAGCTCAGGGAGCTCAGCGTCTTCCGGTGCTACAGGAGCCTCGGGCGGCTCAGGGAGCTCAGCATCTTCCGGAGCAACAGGCGGTGCCGGCGGCTCAGGGAGCTCAGCATCTTCCGGAGCTACAGGAACCTCGGGCGGCTCAGGGAGCTCAGCGTCTTCCGGTGCTACCGGTGCCGGCGGCTCGGGCTTCTCAGCATCCTCTTCCGGTGCTACAGCCGGTGCCGGTACTTCGAGATCGAAAGCATCTACAGCCTCCGGTGCCGGAGCTGCGGGCTCTTCCTTCTCCTCAGCGGTCTCCTCTGCTTCCTCAGCCGGGGTCTCTTCCGCAGGTGCTTCCTCAGCAGCGTCGGTAGCTTCTACAGCTGCATCCACCGGCTCAGCGGTCTCTTCCTCTGCTGCGTATGCAGAGACACCGCCGACCATAGCGATCGCAGATGCGACAGTCAGCGCCGCAAGGATCTGTCTTTTTTTGTTGCTCATGATCGTTCTCCTCGATTTCATTAAAATGTAGTAGTGTTTTACGTCCCTCTCCAAGGACATCGGCTTTGTTTTGCTTGTACTAACAGGTTACGGAAAACGATTTCGGAAAACGGGGTCTTTCTCATAATTTTTTCAAAAAAAATTACGCTATCGAAAAAAATCAAGATATATTGCCATATATTTATGCAAAAAAGTTTTTGCGCAGGCTCCCGGGGACCCCGTTTTGCTTGACAGCCCGGAATGATTCTGCTATACTGATAATAAATCAGACGAACAAGATCCGACTTTTTCAGATAAATTTTTGTCAGCACCCTGTTTTTGAAAAATACGGTGCGTATACTATAGCATAGAGAGGTACAGCATATGAAGCTTGATGTACACCGGCTTCTGGCTGAGATCAATGAAGCCAAAAAGGATCCCAGGGCGTGTGATCGGCTGATCGAGCAGTATATGCCCTTCATCCGGTCGGAAACCTCGAAGTTCCTCAAGCGTGATCCCTCCCCGGAGGATGACGAGCTGAGCATCGCCATGTTTGCGTTCTATGAGGCAATCCGGAGCTATTCTCCGCTCAAAGGCGCATTTCTGAAATATGCAGCGCTCCAGATCCGTTCCCGGCTCATCGATAACTACCGCAAGGAGCGGCGGCATCAGGGGCAGGTCTCCCTCGATGCGCCCATCGGCAGCGAGGAGGACGGTCTGACGCTCATGGATACCGTGCAGGACGAGAGCCGCCCGTTCGAGGAGTTTGGCGTCCGGGAAGCCACACGGCAGGAGATCGCACATCTCACCGCCCAGATGGAGGAGTTCGGCGTGAAGCTGACCGATGTGGCGGACAATGCGCCCCAGCAGCAGCGCACACTGGCAGCCTGTCAGAAAGCCGTCTGCTACGCACGGAACAATAAGGATGTATTGGATGAATTTCTCCGCACGAAGCGTGTGCCGCTCACGAGACTGGCAGAGGGCGCAGGCGTGGAGAAAAAGACATTGGAACGACACCGGCGTTATCTTGTGGCTGTGCTGCTGGTCTGCACGAACGGCTATGAGATCATGCGTGGACATATCATGCAGGTATTGAAGGGAGGCGAAGCATCGTGAAATATATGGTCATGGAATGTCACAAGGCATACGCCATCCTCATGGACGAGGCTTCGCAGGTCGTGTATGCGGCAAATCTGCATTACGAGGTCGGACAGACTGTGGAAAACCCAGTGCTGTTGCAGGAGCCGGAAACGGCTGCGCCCCGCATCAGCGTCACCATGAAGCGCTGTATCGCCGTGGCAGCCTGTGCTGTCCTGATGCTTGGCGGCGGCGCACTGTATTACCGTGGGAATTATACGCCGTATTCTTCTGTCATGGTATGTGCCGATGAGGCGAATCTCTGCATGGAGGTCAGCCGCAGCGGCAAGGTGCTTTCCGTGCAGCCGCTCAACCAGGATGCGGCACTGCTGCTCTCCGATTATACATGCAGCGGCAAGGATCCGGTCACCGTCACCAGCGAGCTGATCGAACGTGCCGTAGAAAACGGCGTTGTCCAGAAGGGCGATACCGTTGGCGTATATTATCAGAAGGAAAAAAACAAGGATCCCGAGCAGTTCGAGAAGACGGTGGAGCAGTCCATTGCATCGCATGAGCTGCAAGCGGATGTCCACGGCGAACTGGATCAGGCGCCTGTTCCGCCTGCTGCCCCGGCAGAGCCGCCTGTGGCACCTGCGCCGCCGGATGGCAAGGAAGAACCGCCAGCCCCGCCGCAGCCCGGGAAGGAAGAACCTGCCCCGCCGGCACCGCATGATCCGAAGGTCGAGCCGCCTGCTCCGGCAGAGCCACCGGTCAAGCCGGAAACGCCTGCACAGGATCCTGCGCCCGTTACCCCGCCGGAGCCCGGTACGGAGACCCCGCCGGAGCCCCCGCTTCCGCCCGAAGCGCCCGCAGAGGAAAAGCCTGCCCCGGCAGATACTGTCCCTGTGCCGCCGGCGGAAGCGCCCGTGAAATTGCCTGATCACCCGGTACAGATGCCGCCCGTGTAAGCAGCGCCACCTGTATCCGATCCCCTATTCCCCATTTTTAGACTTTTTTGACAGGCTGTGCCGCCGCAAGGCAGTGCAGCTTGTTGATAAAGTCTTTTTTTATCTGCACGATCCCCCTCCCATCCGTCAAAAAAGCGCCGAGGGCAAAAAAACGGGGTTTTTAGGGGCGCCAGCCCCCTAAAGCGGCTGCGGTGCGCAGCACCGCCAATCTCCCACGCCCCTTGGGGAGGGCAGATGGGGAGAATTATTCCCGTTCCGGGCTTGCATTCTGCTGCAAAAAATGCTATAATAAATAGGTAACTGTAAGCTGCATATGAAAGGAATCGATCCCATGCCAAAGTCAAAAGACAGACCATCCGTCCGTGAGACCGCTTCGATGGCGCAGGCTCGTCCGGTGAACCCGTTTCTCCGGGAGATGCTCGCCGAGATCGGCAAAGCCGTCAACGGCAAGGACGATGTGATCTATAAGATCCTGCTGGCGATCCTCGCCGGCGGTCATATCCTGCTCGAAGATATGCCCGGTGTCGGCAAGACCACGCTGGCACTTGCCATTTCCCGCACGCTCGACCTCTCCTGCAAGCGCATCCAGTTCACACCGGATGTCCTGCCGACGGATGTGGTCGGCTTTACGATGTATAACAAGGAGCAGGATCGTTTTATCTTCAAGGAGGGCGCTGCCTTCTGCAATCTGCTCCTTGCCGATGAGATCAACCGTACCTCCAGCAAAACGCAGTCGGCGCTGCTCGAACTGATGGAGGAGGGCGCTGTCACCATCGACGGCGTGACCCATCCGCTGCCCTCGCCCCATATCGTCATTGCGACCCAGAATCCCATCAACTGCGTCGGCACCCAGAGACTGCCGGAGTCGCAGCTTGACCGCTTTCTGGTGCGGCTCTCCCTCGGCTATCCGGGGGCGGCGCATGAGATCGCACTGCTGAAGGCACGGCAGTCGGGCAATCCGCTCGATACCGTGGAGCGTGTTGCCGATGCGGCAGCGCTTGCCGTGCTGCGGCGTGAAGTAGAGCAGGTCTATGTCAGCGACAGCCTGTATGCCTATATCGTCGCCCTGACGAATGCCACCCGGAACCATCCTTCCCTCCGCCTCGGCATCAGCCCGAGAGGGTCACTGGCGCTCATGCAGATGGCGAAGGCATCCGCATTTGCACAGGGACGGGATTATCTGCTGCCGGATGATATTGTCTTCGTCTGCCCGGATGTCTTCTGCCACCGGATGCTGCTGCACGGCACGGGCGAGGATCCCGCTGCGGCGGCTGCCATCGTGCGTGAGGTGCTCCAGACCACGCCGCTGCCCTGGACGGACTGATGGTCAGGGCGAAACTGATGTATGCGGCGCTGGTCATCTCCATCGTCGTATTCTATGTGCTATTTATCGACTCGTTCCCGCTCGTGGTGCTGGTCTGCCTGCTCGTGATACCAATTATCCTGCGGACGGCGCTGTTCTGGCTGCATTTTACCTCCGCCAGTGAGCTCTGCTTCCGCCGGGGCGGCTGCCGGGTCGGCGATTCCGTTCCCGTGACGCTGCTGATCGAGAGCAAGTGCCCGTTTGCTTTTCCAAGGGCAGAGGCGGAGCTGACAGTCCGCCATTCCTTTTCCCGGAAATGTGAGACGGTGCGCATGAAATTCCCGCTGCAAGCCCGCAATGTCACCCGCCTGACGTTCTATGTCACAGCCGACCGCTGCGGCATTGTGGAGATCCGGGTGAAGAAGCTGCGTGCATATGATATTTTCTGCCTGTTCCGGACGAATCTCCGCCGGACGGTGGATACCACCACGCTGCTCGTGCTGCCGGAGCCGCTCAGCCTGCCTTTGCAGGACGGTGCGCCCCCGGTGGAACAGCCGGACGGCGAGCGTTTTTCCGGCAAGGCGGGCGAGGATCCGTCTGAGGTGTTCGCTATCCGGGAATACCGCCCCGGCGACCAGGTGAGCCGGATGCACTGGAAGCTGAGCTCCCGTTCCGAGGAGCTACTCGTGAAGGATTTCAGTGCGCCCATCCGGAAGAACTGCCTGCTCTATCTTGAATACCATCCCGTCAAGGATCTGCTGACGGCGGAGACGCTGGTGAAGTTCAGCTATTCCATCGCCCATGCGCTGGTCGGCGGCGGGTATATCTGTGATCTGGCATGGACGGACAGCCGCACCGGAACCGTTCAGCTGCACAAGCCGGAAACGCTCGAGGAGCTCGATGCTGCCTTTGCGGCGCTGTATGACTGTCTGTATTCGCTGCGCACCAATGCGGAAGCGGCACGGGAGACATTCTCCGCCATGCCCTATTCCTCCGCCACGGTGCTGACGAACGATCCCGATCCCGTCCTGACGGGCTTCCTGACGGAGGATGTACAGGCGAATTGCCGGAATCTCATCTGCATCAGCAAGGAGCCCCCGGCACTGTCGGCGAGAAATATCACTCTGCACTGTGTGGATCCGGCGGAACCGTCGCTGGATCTGCTTATCCTATAAATAAGGAGCTTTTTCCTATGAATCAGAATGCGCAGCCGTCAGAGTCCGGTGTCAAGGTCGATAATGTCCTGACGATGGCTCTGCAGCGCAAAAGCCCTGTACGAAGCCGTTTTCAGCTCGTACTGCTGGCGCTGCTCGGCGCCGTGAGCAGCATCGTCACGCTGCTGAGCATGTTCTCACCGCCCTGCAATGTCCCGGTGATCCTGCTCTGTACTATCGCACTGATGCTGTTTTTCTGCTGGCACGCCGAGCGCACGACCTCGATCCATCCCACGATGGCAGTCTTTCTCGGTGCCTTTGCCGTGACAGCCTTATTGCAGCGGAACTGCGCCGCTGTGGGGATGCTGCACCTGCTCAATGCCGCCTACCGGACGATCTACATGACCGACTGGGACTTTTTCGAGGTCGAAAGCGAGCTCTCCCCGGAGCTCTGCACGACCTTCCTGATCTGTGTTGCCGCCGTGCCGGTGCTGTGGCTGCTGAGCTATGCCGTCATGCGCTACCAGAATTTCTTCCTGAGCCTGCTCGTGACATTTCCCTTTGCCGAGATCGGATTTTTCTTTGGCATCGCACCGGAGCATCTCCCGGCGTTCGGGCTGTTTGCGTTCTGGTGCGGGATGGGCGCCGTGCAGCTTGCCGGCTACGGCAGCTACCGCAAGACCGGAAAGGGCGGCTTCCTGCGGCGGCACAATATCTTCTTCCCCGTGACGGATATGCGCTTTCTGCTGCCGGAGTTCGCCGGTGTCCTGACGGCGCTTGCCGTTCTCGGCATGGCGCTGGTCTGCGAGGGGACGCTGAACGCCATGCACTACGAGCGCCCGATGCGTGTTAAGCAGATGCGCAGCGATTTCCAGCACTATGCGGCTTCCATCGACCTCAACGACCTGTCCACGCTCGTGCCGGACTTCCTCCCGAAGCTCCCCGGCACCGAAGCGGAGGATGAGGTCGATCTCACCAGCAATGACAAGCGGGAGTTCGAGAACACAGCCGTTTCCCGCATCCTCTTCACGGAAAAGCCGCAGAGCCGCATCTATCTGAAATATGCGACCTACGACATCTACGGCAACAGCACCTGGAGCCGTCTCCCGGACAGCGCCTTCAGGGAGCCCGTCTTTGACACGTTCCGGAAGCTCGATTACTACCCGCCGGAGTTCCTTTGCAGCACGGCGGTACCGCTGGGCGGACACCTGCTCGGGATGACGCTCGAAAACCCCGATCCGACGCTGCAGCAGTGCATCCCCTATGGCTTTGCGAAGGACAGCCGGATCCTCTGCACGAATGACCGCATCGCACAGACCCAGACGCTCGACTATACCTTCTCGGGCGGCATGGACTATGAATATCTTGTTCTGCTCGGACGCTATATGGATACGGATGTCGGGACGCTCGAGGACTACTGTCCGCCCGTCCATGCATCTGCCCTGACGCCGCTGACAGAGGATCGGAGGGACGAGACGCTCTGCATCCCCGAGGATCTCCTTGTCCTGAACGATGTGGCGACACTGCCCCGGACAGGCGTGGAAGCGGCGGTGTTAGGCGCTTGCGGCTATGGGGATTTTGTGCGGGAGCATTATCTTACACTGCCCGAAACAGCCGAAATGGCAGCCATCCGGGAGCCCTATGCCGATCTGCTCGACAGCTTCGATGCACAGACCGCCACGCCGCCGGAGAAGATCGTGGAGCTCCAGCTCCTGCGGGAACGGCTCTGCGATGAGGTGGAGTATTCGCTTGCACCGGGCAAAACGCCGGACAATGCGGATTTTGTCAGCTATTTCCTGCTTGATAACAAAAAGGGCTACTGCACGCACTATGCGACCGCTGCCGTGCTGCTTTCCCGGATGGCGGGCATCCCGGCACGCTACTGCGAGGGCTACATGATCGACGGGATGTATACCGAGGAGAACGGTGCCTATGTCACCGAGATCCTCGACAGCAACGCCCATGCCTGGTGCGAGGTCTACATCGACGGCATCGGCTGGATCCCGTTTGAATTTACCTACTCCTACTTCACGCCGCCGGTCTTCATCCGTGAGAAACCGACGGAACCGCCGGCACCGACCGAGCCTGCCACGGATCACGGTCAGGCACAGACGCCGACCGAACGCCAGACCGAGCCCGTACACCAGCAGTCCGGGACGGATGAATCCCCCACCGAGCTTGTGGAGGAGCCCGAAGGCACGAACGGCGCCGTCTGGGTGATCTTGCTCGTGCTGCTGACGATCGGCATGATCCTGCTCGGCTTTGCGGCGGCAAGACAGATCGCACTGCGTGTCCGCATCCGGGCATTGCGCAGCAAGAAGGGCGCTGCTGCGGCATGGCAGTGGCTGATGAAGCTGCTCAAGGAATGCGGTGCCGATACGGATGTCACCACGGCAGCCGACCTTATGTCCGAGGTGCATACCGCATGTATCGGTCTGTTTTCACTGGAGCAGCTTGATGCGGCGCTCGATGTCGGCAAACGGCTTCGCTACAGTCCGCACGCGCTGACCGTTGAAGACCGCAAGCTCCTGATCCGCACCTGCCGGGAGCTCGCCAAAAAGCTCTATGATACGGCATCTCCTGTCCGAAAGTTCTATCTCAAATGGATCCGGCACTATCTGTAAGCCGGACAGAAACGGAGGCACCAAGCCATGCAGATCAATTACGGTTCCCATGTTTTCGCCGTACCGGGCGACGTGGTTGACCATTTCATACGCCTTGCCGATGAGCGGCAGATCAAGGTGCTGCTCTGTCTGCTGCGGAGCGACGGCAATGCCGATGCGGCACAGATCGCATCCTATCTGAAAATGGATCCCGAACAGGTCGAGGATGCGCTGCAATTCTGGGTGCAGGCGAATGTCCTCGACAACGGGGAGAGCGCAGCAGCATCCGGATTCGCCTTTGCAGCGCCGGCGCCTGCGGCTGCACCGGCAGCGCCTGCTGCACAGCCTGCGGAACAGCAGGTGGTCGTTGTACACGGCAGCAGCAAGGAGATCAAGCTCGATCCTTCGGAGATCGACGCCATGATCCAGGATTCCAAGGAGCTGGCTGACCTGTTTTCTATGGCGGAAAAGCTCATGGGAAAGCCGCTCAACCACATGGATCACCGCTCTCTTGTGTGGATGCAGAGCTATCTGCATCTGCCGACCGAGGTCATCCTGACACTGCTCGGCTACTGTGTATCCATCGAAAAATTCAGCATTTCCTATGCCGAAGCCATCGCCGTTCACTGGGAAAAGGACGGGATCAACACGCTGCCCCTTGCCGAGGAAGCGGTGGAGCAGATGCGGACATCCCATACCTATGAAGCAGAGCTGCGACGCATGTTCGAGATGAAGCGCAGCCCCACCACCAAGCAGAAGGAGTTCTTCGACCGCTGGAAGGCGGCAGGCTTTTCGATGGAGCTGCTGCATCATGCCTACGAAGTGACGGTGGAAAACACGGAGAAGCTGAACTTCCCCTACATGGACAAGCTCCTGACCAACTGGACAGAGCAGGGCGCTGCGACACCGGAGCAGGTGAAGGCGCTGCCGAAGCCGGGTGCTGCACAGAAACCGGCGGCATCCCGGAAAAAAGCCGCAGAGCCGGTCTCTCCGCAGCTGATGGACAAGCTGAACGACTATCTGAGCGTTGTAAACCGCTTTAAGGAGGATGAAGAATGAACGAATCTGTTTTTCAGGAAGCGCTGCGGGAGATCCAGTCACGCCGCATCCGGGCGGAGGCGGAGAACGAGCGCCGCTATGCCGAGATCAATGCGAAGATCCCGCCCATTGCCGAGATCAATGCGCAGCTGGCACTGACCTCCACCCGCATCGTGGAGATCCTCCGGGGCGGTGAGGATGTGCAGGATCGGCTCGAAGCACTGCGCCGTCAGAACGAGCAGGGGCAGCAGATCAGCGCACGGCTCCTGGTCGAGAACGGCTATCCGGCGGATTATCTCGACATGCATTACACCTGCGAGAAATGCCAGGACACCGGCTATTCCGGCGGTTCGCTCTGCGACTGCCTGCGCCGCAGGATCGCCGCTGCGGGGATCGCACGCATGAACCGCACCGCACAGCTCAAACTCTGCGATTTTTCGGGCTTTTCGCTGGAGTATTACAAGAACAGGACCTCTCCGGACGGGGAGGACTGCTACACTGCCATGAAAAAGGTCTTCAACGGCTGTCTGCACTATGCAGAGACATTTTCTCTGGCATCGCCCAGCCTGCTGTTCTATGGCAGCAGCGGTCTTGGCAAGACGCATCTCTCGCTTTCCATCGCCAAGGCTGTGATCGACAAGGGCTATGACGTGATCTATGACTCGGTCATCAATCTGCTCGGACAGGTCGAAAAAGAGCATTTCGGCAGGGGAGATGCCGATGCCGACACGCTCTCACTCCTGCTCGAAGCGGATCTGCTGATCCTCGATGATCTGGGCGCCGAGTTCACAACGCCGTTCTATGTTTCCACGGTCTACAACATCATCAACACCCGCCTGAACCGTGGGCTCCCGACCATCATCAGCACCAATCTTGACATCGCCAGCATCCACCAGAGCTATGAGGAGCGCATCGTCTCCCGGCTCTTTGCGGTCTATGAGTGCTATCACTTCATTGGCGCCGACATCCGGCTGCTGAAAAAGAAGAGCAGCCCCGCAAGATTCTGAAACAGAAAAACGCTTCTGACGGTTCCTTCCGTCAGAAGCGTTTTTGCTATGATCATGCATTCAGGACAAGCCGTTTGAGCAGTCCGAGGTCGAATACATCGACCACGCCGTCTGCATTGAGATCAGCTGCATCCGGATCGGGGAGGACTGTATCCGGAACGGCAAGCAGCCATTTCTGGAGCAGTACCACATCGAGCACGGAGGCTTCGCCGTCACCGTTGATGTCGCCGGGGATCTTCTGCGGTTCCGGTTCTGTGGTCGGCTCGGTGGTAGGCTCCGGGAGTACCTCGCCGGTCAGCTTCCAGCGCTGGCAGGTGCTGCCGGTGTTGCCCCACTGCTGCACATTGGCACCGCCGGTCTTGGACGCTGCCTCGACCTCGACAAAGCGCTCGTTGCCGGACGCCTTGGTCACGATGGTGTAGGTCGTGTCGAGGTTCTTGATGAAGCGGAAGAGCTGTGCATCGTCCGTTTCGTCATAGGCTGCAAGGGCGACATTGCCGCCGTCGCCGCTGCCCGAAGCGCTGAGGGCGAAGTTCGGATCCTCCATCGAACGGATGCGGTAGTAATTGTCACCGGCATCGGTCAGCATCCATTTCTGGCAGTTCAGACCGTTGCTTTCCCACTGGCGGACATTGGTGCCTGCTGTCATTGCGCCGTTCTCGATGTCCATGACCAGCCCGGAATTGACATTCTCGAAGGTATAGCACAGTGTGGATGCCACCGGGCTGCCCGGATCGGTCACAGGTTCAAGCTCCCAGCTCTGGCAGCTCTCGCCGTTGCGCTCCCACTGCTGTACATTGGCACCGGAGGTCTTGGAGGCGCTCTCCACCTCGACAGCAGATGCCTCGCCGGTGACACGGGTCATGATCGTGTAAGTGCCGTCGCCGTTGTCGCCGAGCATGAACTGCTGGTTCTGACCGCCGTTGTACTGGTAAACGTCGATGTTCGTGCCGTTGTCGGTCTTTTTGCCCGCTACATCCAGCACAAAGAAAGCCCCATATCCTGCACAGGAAACAATGTAGTAATAGCCGTCTCCGGCGCTGTAGAACCGCCATACATCATGCACAGATGTCCCGTCAGTACCCCACTGCTGGACATTGGCACCGTTCTCCGCCTTGCCGTCTGCGATCTGGAGATACAGACCGGAGTTGACGTTCTTGATGCGGAAACATGCGCCCTCGGTAAATTCCGCCGCCGTGGGCTTGGTCGGTCCCATCGGTTCGTCAGGCGCTGTGGAGAATCCGGAGCTCGGCACGCCCGCCTTGGCAAAGCGCAGGTACATCCAGTTGCTGTTCTGTGCCTGGCAGCCGGAATAGGTGTTGCAGTAATTCTTGGCATTGTCCGCCGAGATGCCGACATAGTCATAATTCCCGGAGGGTCTCCAGCTCGACTCGACAGAGAGCGAAGGATTGTTCGCTGTGCCCTGTCCACGGACAGTCCGCTGCGCGTTGGAGGACTTGGAGCCGGTCTCATAGTAGGCGCCCGGATAGGTGATCTGGTTCCAGTCGCAGATGACATTGCCGCCGTTGGCATAGAAGCAGTTCTCGGCATAGATGTCACATCCGCTGTGGACGGTGTATGCCATCGAGAAGGTGTCCACATAGTTGCAGAGCGAGTGGAAATAGCCCCAGCGCATCAGTCCCGGTCCTCTCGTGAGGGTCTTGTAGAACTTGTTCGAGGCGATTGTCATACGGGGATAGCCGTCGTACTTGTTCTTGACATCCTGGGTATCATCCGGATAGCCGAGGATCAGGCCGTACTCATGCAGCCCGAAGGAGCAGTCCGAGATGGTGCAGTAGTCGGCATCATAGCAGCAGGCAAGGAACTTGTCATAGTCCGGCTGCCCGGTGGATGCCTTGTTGTAGTCCTGATGCCCGCTGAAGGTGCAGTGATCGACCCAGAGGTTCTGACCGGAGCCGAAGTAGACCACGATGTTGTCATTGCCGTTGGCATCGGCATCATGCTGGAAGTCGAAGTTGCGGATGATGACGTTGTTGCCCTTGCCGCTGCCCTGCTTGGTGCAGAGGGCGACATTGTACATGGTATGGTTGCCGTAGCTGCCGACGATGGTCTTGTTGTCGGTGACGTAGATACGGCCGTCCGGGTTGTAGAGGTGGTTCTGGCCGTCGGTCTTGTAGTTCTTGCCGCCGTCGATGTTGCCCTTGACGATGATCGTGTAGGGATCATTTGATTCGGCATATTTCTTGAGGTCGGAGAAGGTGCTGACCTCGACCGTCTCACCGAAGAGACCGCCGATGTTCGCCGCCTTGATCTTGCCGGTGTTGTCGTTCTTGCAATAGCCCGCAAAGCCCTGCAAGCCGTCGGCATTCAGCAGGAACTGCTGGTTCTCGGCACCGGTGTACGGTGCGAGCGTCAGACCGCTTGTGCCCTGCGTAATGGCAAGATCCCTGTCCTCGTAGTTGACGATCTTGTAGGCAAGGTCATTGCCCTTGCTGTCCTTCGAGACAGGGACAACGAACCAGTGCTGTGAGCGGGCGGATTCGCTGCCGTAGAGGATGACATCCGTGCCGGACTTGACATTGTAGCCGTTCGGGGTGAGCATCCTGCCGGATTCCACATTGGTCAGCTTGAAATAGGTGCCGGTGCTCTCTGCGCCGACGCGGTCAAAGCGCCATGTCGCAGACAGGTCATTGCCGAACGCCTTCATGACGAGCGCCGAGCCGTCTGCCGTGCCGCTCTCCGTGAGGACGGTGCTGTTGTTGACGGAAGCGAGGGTCATGAGCTGCGCCGGATAGTCCACCGAAGCGGCAGCGACCGGCATCGTCATGCTGCTCACCGGCAGCATCATGGCGGTCATGAGCGGTGCGAGCGCCGCAGACAAAATGCGGTGCAGGCGGGGGTGTTTGTTCATAGACATCATCTCCTCGTGATGCGTTTTCCGGCAGTTGACCGGACAAATTCGTGGCTTATTGTCTTAATTGTATCATAGATAATGGGTGAAGTCAATGGCAATCCGTGCAGAGAACATGGCATTTTTAGCTATTCCCGTGCATTTCTTATCGAAGATCACCAATAAGGCAGCATTTTGCACCCGGATGGTGCCTGTTTTGCATCATCATTTATGCCAGTAGTCATTCAGGAACTTCACACGATCCTCCAGCCAGTCGGCGAGGTACTCTGCGGATTCCTTTTCGGTCTTGCACTTGGCGCTGCGGCGGCAGAGCTCGTTGCGGACATAGGGATCCTGCTTGACATCTCCCCAGCGATCCTGATTGCGGGTGAAGGCATCCTCATAGGCAGCGGCGTCACTGCGGATCATCTGCACCGTGCGGGTGAAGGTGCCGCCGTCATAGGCTGCCGTCCATTTCTCCCGGATGATGTCCCGGAACCATTCCTCCTGCATCAGCACGGCAAGCCACGGGTTGATGCTCTCGTAGTTGTTGTTGACATCCGGCACGATGGAGGCGGCATAGAAGCCCTTTCCGTCCGCACAGCGATCCTTGTTGCCCATCGACGAGTCGAAATCCCACGGCGCCTCAAAGGTCAGCCGCTTGTCGCCGCCCTCTCCGAAGTCCGCATCCATGAAGAAGCTCGACCAGTAAATATCCGCATCACATGCCACTTCGCTGATGATGTACATATCCGCCAAAGAGTTGATGTTGACCACGGCTTCGGCTGCCTGCTGCGGGGTCATGCCGTCGGCGGGGGCGATGGCGGTGTAGTCCGCATTGAAGGCATAGGCCTTGTCCTCATAGGCGGCATAGTACAGGATGCGGTAGACATTGTTCACATAGGAAGCAATGAAATCATGCTGCTCCTGCGAATAGATGTCGCTCTTGATCGTGATGCCGGTATCCTGTCTGTATTCGTTGGTGCCGTCGCTCAGGGGCGTGATCGTGGGCGCATTCGTATCATCGCCGTTGAAGGACAGGAGCGGGGCATTGTCGGCATAGTCCATCGCAAATGCCTGCAACGGCTCCTCATTTGTGAAATAGCCGTCAAACTCCAGGAAATAGCCGATGTCCGTGCCGGTATAGTTTTCCTCGGCTTTCGTGATGTCAATGCGGTGGGAGCTGATCTGCTGCTGCTCGGTGAGCAGGTACACGCCCCAGTATTCGCCGTTGATCTCCACCTCCACGAGGGCGCAGTCGGCGGCATAGAGCCCGTCCGCTCCGAGGATCTCCTGCGACATGGCGAGACCTGCCTTGTCACGCAGGATGGACATATCCTTGTAGGACGCAAGGAGCACCCAGTTTTTCAGCTCGGCGCTGTCATTCAGATCGAGCAGGCTCTGCTTCTCCGCAAATTTCAGGCGCAGCGGCTTTTTCTCATAGACGGTCGTCCAGTTGCCACGTACCTTGACATCTGCCGGGGCATTGAGCAGCTCGGTGCTGCCGTTTTGCAGCGTGATCGTACACGGCTCATAATAGGGCTCCGGCGGGATGCTATAGCCCTTCGTCCAGGTGGCGATCGCCTCGGAGACATGCCCCATGACCGGATCCGTCACAAACTGCATGACATCCGGCGCATCGCTCACGGTGCGGATCGAGAGCACGGGCATGGCGGATTCGGCGGGGGCGGGCGCTTCTGTCATGGCGGCGGTCTCTGCGGTACTTTCTGCGGGGGCAGCGATCTCGGCTGTGCTTTCTGCGGCGCTCTCCTGCGGTGCCGGGGCAGGGGAGGGCTCTGCGGCATGGCAGGCAGTGAGCAGCAGCGGCAGCGTGACGGCAACTAACATGCGGATCGGTTTCATATCGGTTCTCCTTCTGAAAAGTATGTACATTTCTATTATACCATATTTCTTGTACGAACACGAATCCTTCCGGCGCAGAATCTCCGATCTGCACAAATTCAGTGGGCGTTTCTTGTGCAGAATGATGTTCTGCCTGCCAGGATCTGGAATTGTAAACTTTTTGAATTCTTTGCACAAATGTTTACAAATAATTGTTGAATTTGCAAATAAAATGTGCTATACTATAGTTATGATGACACACAGTCAGAGACAGAAGACCGGCGGCAGCACTGTTCTGTGCGGTACTGCCCTGTTCAGATATGTGAGGTACGATATGGCAGCAACGGAAAACAGACCCGGGTTAAAACGCCTGAAACGGGTAAAATACCTGATGGGGATCAGCTATGTGCTGATCGTTGTGGGAGCGATCGTCATCGTTTCGATGCTTGCTCTGCAAAAAACGGATCAGGTGCTCAAGGATAAGGTCAATTCGCTCGTCGCTTCGCTGAATGTGCAGATGAAGCTGAATATGGACAGCTATCTCTCCCGCATGGAGACCATCGGCACGCTGGCATTTGCGGCGCAGGAGACCTATACCTATGATGCGACCGATCCGGACAATGACGAATACGAAGCCCTCCAGACCGAGAAGGCGATCTCCGACAAGCTCTACAGCCTATGTATCATGGAGAACTTTGTCGATTACGGCATCGTCTACCGCAATAACCATGCCATCGGCAAGATCTCGAACGGCACGATCAACCTGTTCGGCGACGACATGTTCACCGAGTTCGAGGGCATGATCACCCGCCAGCGTACCCGTGACGGCTGGGCGGCAGGGTATCAGGACAATTTCAAGCGCATCTACTATGTCAAGCGCATCCATGAGAATGCGCTGCTCGTGATCTCGTTCTACACAGCAGAGCTCGAGCGGGTGTTCGACAATCCCGAGACGATGAGCGAGATGGAGATCCGCCTGACCAACCAGAACCACGACATCCTCTATTCCAACCTCCCCGATGAGGTCGGCGAGCCGCTGCCGGAGGCTGTGGCAGAGATGATCCGGGACAGGAATGCCGCAACGGTCATGGATGACAACTATCTGGTGTCGGTCGATTCGTGCGGCGATGACTGGTATGTGGTCTGCTCGATACCGACCAAGATCATCCTGAAGGAAAAGAATGAGATGCAGTATTACATCTGGATGACGGCGGTGCTGGCTGCGATCTTAGCGGCGCTGTTCGGTATCTGGCTGACGCTGCGTCTGACGAGCCCGGTCGAGACGATCGTGTCGAATCTCGATTCCAAGGCACACATCGACCAGCTCACAGGCATCCTCAACAAGCGTTCGTTCGAGGACTATACCACCGGCAGGCTTTCCGGGGCACTGACGATCGAAAACCACGCCATGATCTTGCTCGATGTGGACAATTTCAAGGGCGTGAATGATACGCTCGGTCATGCCTACGGCGACCAGGTGCTTTCCAAGATCGGCAGTATCCTGCGTGCGGAGTTCTCCACGGAGGATTACCTCGGACGCATCGGCGGCGACGAGTTCTGCATCTTCATGAACCAGGTGCCGGAGGATCGGGACGGCTATGAGGATTTCGTGCGGTTCAAGTGCGAGTCGCTCTGCGAAGCATTCCGGAGCAACTACACCGGCGAGGACGGCACCTACAAGGTCTCCGCCAGCATCGGTGTAGCGATCTTCGGGAAGGACGGCTCTGACTTTGCAACGCTCTATGCGGCGGCGGATCAGGCGCTGTACCATTCTAAGGAAAAGGGCAAGGATACCTACACGTTTGCCGGGGAGGAGGATGCGCATGAAGCACAGGGTTAAGGGGCTGCTGACAGCGGCAGCGCTGCTGTGCGGCTTTCTCGGCGGCTGCTCCGAGCACCAGGTCGTGACGGAGAATCGCAACGTGACCGAGATCACGCTCTCCTGGTGGGGCAATGACGCCAGAACGGAATACACGCTCGAGGCCGTGCAGGAATTTGAGGCGCTGCATCCGGACATCAAGGTGAATTGCAGCTATTCGGAATGGTCGGGCTATGAGGCGCGAAGCCGTGTGCAGATGGTCTCGGATACGGAAGCCGATGTCATGCAGATCAATTTCGGCTGGCTCTCGGAATATTCCCAGGACGGCACGGGCTACTATGATCTCTCACAGGTGGAGGATACGCTCGATCTGTCCAACTTCACCGAGCCGATGCTCGATTACGGCCGGAAGAACGGCGTGCTCAATGCCGTGCCCATCGCCATGAACGCCGAGACGATCTTCATCAACAAGACGATCTACGACAAGTACGGTCTGGACGTGCCCGAGACATGGGACGACTATTTTGCGGCGGCAGCTGTCATGCAGAAGGACGGTGTCTACCCGCTGAGCGGCGTGGCAAAGTCCGTGTGGCTCTATACGCTGACCTATGCGGAGCAGATGACCGGCACACCCTTCCTGCGGGATGACGGCTCGCTGAATTTCAATGCGCATCAGCTCCGGATCATGCTGGAATTTTATGACAGGATGGTCGAGAATAAGGTCATCCCGCAGGTGGAGTACTATGACCGGCTCAACATCGAAAAGGGCATCTATGCGGGCGGTATCGCATGGGTGAGCGATGCGAAGAACTACTTCGGCGGCGCCGCAGACAAGGGCTATGAGATCGTGATCGCTGATTATACGGCAAAGAGCGGCATGAAGCACGGTGCCGGATGGTATGCAAAGCCGGCAACGATGTATGCCATCAGCAAGAACACTGAGCATCCGCATGAATCGGCGATGCTGCTCGACTTCCTCCTGAACAGCCCCGAAATGGCAAAGCTCCAGGGTGTTGAAAAGGGCATCCCGCTGAGTACGACAGCACGGCAGACCCTCGAAGAGGAGGGGATGCTGCAAGGTTTGCAGTATCAGGCATCCCTGAAAATGGAGGAAAACACGGAGCTCGGCAAGATGAATGCCTTCGTGGAAAATTCCGGGCTGATCGACGCATTTATTGAAGCCTGTGATCTGGTGGTGTATGATAAGGCGACACCGGAGGAGGCTTCACAGCAGCTGTACCGGACGATACGAAAGGACTATACCTGACATGAAACAACACAGCCCCTGCTCTTTCACGGAGCAGGGGCGTGTCTGTCGGATGGGGCGTCAGCCCCATTGGGGTGCAGGGGTCGAAGACCCCGCAATATAGCCTCCCCCTATGGGGGAGGTGCCGCCGAACGGCGGCGGAGGGGGCAGTCGAAGCGTGAAACCGGGCTTTACCCAAAACTGCAACAGCCCCTGCTCTTATTACAGAGCAGGGGCTGTTCATCATTTAGGCTATGGGCAGCGTTACCATTTCCACGACTGCCTTCAGGATGTTGAGGGCATCCGTCTCGTCGATTTTGCCGCTGTTGTCCACATCAGCATTGATCTTGCCCTGGGGCTTGAGCTCCTCGCCGACCATCAGGTTCTTGTTCAGAGTGATGACATCCACGATGTCCACCTTTTTGCTGCAATCCACATCGCCGTACAGCGTTACCTTGTCATTGGAGGCTGTAGCCTGTGTCGGGCCCTGGGTGGGAGCCTGTGTCGGGAGCGTCGGACCCTGGGTGGTGTCCTGGGTGGGATCTGTCTGCGGAGCGTCCTCGGCAGGCTTTGTGCCGTCCGGCTCGATACCGCCGACGAGCACGCCGTTGTCATAGACGCAGATGTTCTCGCAGAGTTCCTCCGGCGGATCCTCCACGGCGAAGAAATCGTCCTTCTTGCCCTGCTTCAGCGTCTGGTAGCTCCAGTCGTTCTTCGGATCCCAGTCATACATCTCATACGCATGTGTTTCCGGATCCTCCTTGCCCTTGCCGAAGAAGCCGACCTCGAACTGGCACTTCTTGCCGGAGTTGGCGAAGGTGCAGCCGTCCCACTTGATCTCGACATAGTAGGTGTCCTTCATTTTGTCCCATTTGATGGGATTGCTGACGGTGCATTCAGCACCCTTGATCTCCATCTCCGCCTGGTCATAGAGCTTCTTGCCGTGTACGACTGTCGGATCGCCGATCTCGGAGGTGTTGATATAATATCTCACGGTGATATCCTTCGCAGGCTTCGGCACGCCGGAATAGACCTTGAAGGAGACCTCCATGGCGCCGGTGCCGTCTGCCATACGGACATCATTGCCGATGGCCTCTACCCAGTAGCCGGAACCGCCCTGCTCGTCCTCGCTGACCTTCTCCTCGGGCGGGAAGTTGGCAGTGACTGCCATCTCATCCGTGCCGTAGAACTCATACGCTGCAGCGCATGCGCCGACGAATGCGGCATTGTAGTCGATAGTAACCTCATTTTCACGCCAGTCATTGGTGCTGTCGCTGTGTGCATCATCGGCATCGGGGCCGCCTGCGAGCGCACCCCAGAGGACGTGCTTCTGCTCACGGGGATCCTCTGCCATCGTCAGACCGGAAGCTGCACGGTGGTGCGGGTTCATGACGGAATAGACCGGATCATAGCCGCAGAGGAAGACTCTCTTGCCGTGTGTGCCGTTTCTGCCGGCGAGGACGGTCTGCTTCTCGTTTTCCTTGTAGGTGATGTCGTTGTCACCGAGGATATAGTCGATCTGGTGCTTGCCGAATTCGCTCCATTCGCTCGGCTTGCCGTCGTTGTGGTACTTGTCATAGACAAAGCAGCACAGCGCAAATGCCGAAGCATAGCGGCAGCTTCCCCAGACATCAATGAATACCATGTCCTGCGGGGTGGTTTTCCCCTTATAGGTCTTCAGGATCTTGCCGACGCAGTCATCATCCCAGAAATCGTCGAACACATACTCGTTCTTGCCCTGTGCATCACGGCACTTCTGCACCATATCGAGCTCCGGGTGCTCCTGGTTGATGCGTGCCCAGAGGATGGAAGCACCGCTCCAGACATCGTTCCAGCAGTATACCCAGCCGGATGCGGCATAGTAGTCGAAGATCTCGTAGGCGTCGTCAAAGACGGCGGCATCGCCGGTCGCCAGATAGAGCCATGCGGCAGCCCAGCAGTAGTCATCCTCCCACTTGCTCGACTGATAGAACTGACCGGGGCCGTCGCCGTTGTCGGACAGCTCCTTCTCATTCGCATTGGCAAAATTCCAGAGCGCCAGTGCATAGTCGAGGGATTTCTCGGCATATTCCGGATCGGTGTCCTTGAAGTTGAGGTAGTTGATGGCAAGCGATGCGCACGCAGAAACCACATAATCGGTCTGCGGCTTCTCGGCGGTCAGGAAGTACGCCGGACGTACCATCGTATCGATCTCGGGAGCTTCCCAGTAGGAGTGGTCAATGCCGCCCTCGCCGACCTGGTAGCAGAATGCGATGACCTCGCCGCTCTTGTCCCGGAAGGTACACTTCATGAGATAGTCATTGAAATAGCGGAGAATGGTCTCGATGTGATCGTCCTGCTTGAGCTTCACATAGGAATCCCGGAACTCATAATAGCCCCAGCCGAGTGTTGCAGCGGCGTAGTTCTCGGGCATACCGAATTCTACGTGGTCACCGGCATCGTGCATACCGCCGGCAACGTCGATCGTGCCGTCACCGTCCGGGTCGAGGACATCCTTGTACTTGTCCATGAAGGCCTGTGAGAGATTGGTGCCGCCGCCTTCCATGGTATTGCCGTCCCACGGCACCATGGGAACATGGGCATCGTAGGTGTGGCAGTCATCGCGGTAGGAAAGGCGGGTGTTCTCGCCGACCTCGGTGCCGCACATATTGGCGTCATAGAAGTAGATGGAGTACTGCAAGGCTCTGGCGTAGTCGATGTCCAGACCGGAATCCTCGACCGTGGCATCTGCGGCAATGACATCGGGCTGCGGTGCAAACGCTGCCGGTGTCATCGCAGTGGCAAGCATCGCCGCACTGGCGATGACCGCTTTGATGCGGTTGCGGATGGTTTTCTTCATAATCATTACTCCCCCTTAATGATCCGGGCGCAGTGCGCCCCTTCTGGTGCGAATAGATATACTATCATTCTACCACATTGTTCGGTAAATGTCAATAGTTTTTTTACTATTTGTAAATGGAAAAAGAGTCAGCCCCCACAAGCGGGGCAGGTGGATCTAACGCAAAGCGGCTCTAAGGGGGCGGTTTTGCAGGGTCCATGCTCTATAGAAAGCTTCTGGAAATGGATTTCCATGAAAAAACTGCAACACCACTTTACATTTCCGCCGGAATATGGTATAATGATTCTATATGGCTTGCAGATCGGAGCATCTGCATCCCCGGAAGACTTGATAGAACCACCCCCGAACGGAGGAATACACTTGAATTCAGAGAACATCAGAAACTTCTGCATCATCGCCCATATCGACCACGGCAAGTCCACCCTTGCCGACCGTATCCTCGAAAAGACCCGCACGGTCGCAGAGCGGGATATGGAGCAGCAGATCCTCGATAATATGGATCTTGAGCGTGAGCGTGGCATCACGATCAAGGCAAGAGCCGTCCGCCTGAACTATACGGCGCAGGACGGCGAGACCTATGTCTTCAACCTTATCGACACGCCCGGTCATGTGGACTTTAACTATGAGGTGTCCCGTTCCCTTGCCGCCTGTGAGGGTGCGATCCTCATTGTGGATGCATCGCAAGGCATAGAGGCGCAGACGCTGGCGAACACCTACCTTGCCATTGAGCATGACCTTGAGGTCGTGCCGGTCGTGAACAAGATCGACCTGCCCTCCGCACAGCCGGAGGTCGTCTGCAAGGAGGTCGAGGATGTCATCGGCATCCCGGCAATGGATGCACCCCGCATCTCCGCCAAGCTCGGCACGAATGTCGAGGAGGTGCTCGAACGCATCGTGACCGACATCCCCGCCCCGAAGGGCGACCCGGATGCGCCGCTCAAAGCGCTCATCTTCGACAGCTATTACGACAGCTACAAGGGCGTAATCATCTATGTCCGTGTCAAGGAAGGCACCGTCAAGGTCGGCGATACCATCCATCTGATGGCGACCGGCAGCGAGTTCACAGTTGTGGAAACCGGCTATATGACGACCGATCAGCTCGTCAACACCGGCACGCTGGCAGCCGGCGAGGTCGGCTATATCGCCGCTTCCATCAAGAGCATCGGCGACACGCAGGTCGGCGACACCGTGACGCTGGCAGACAACCCCTGCGATGAAGCCCTCCCCGGCTACCGCAAGGTCAACCCGATGGTGTTCTCCGGTATCTATCCGGCGGACGGCGCCAAGTACGGCGACCTCCGGGATGCCCTCGAAAAGCTCCAGCTCAACGATGCGGCGCTGTCCTTCGAGCCGGAGACCTCCGTGGCGCTCGGCTTCGGCTTCCGCTGCGGCTTCCTCGGACTGCTCCACATGGAGATCATCCAGGAGCGTCTCGAACGTGAATACAACCTCGACCTCATCACAACGGCGCCCTCCGTTATCTATAAGGTAACGCTGACGGACGGCACTGTGCAGTATATCGACAATCCGACCAATTACCCCGATCCTGCGACCATTTCCGTGGCAGAGGAGCCGATGGTCAAGGCGGACATCCTCGTGCCGCAGGACTATGTGGGCAATGTCATGGAGCTCTGCCAGGACAGACGCGGCACGTTCAAGGACATGCAGTACCTTGACGAGACGAGAGTCACGCTGAAATATGAGCTCCCGCTGAACGAGATCGTCTATGACTTCTTCGATGCGCTGAAATCCCGTACCAAGGGCTATGCATCGTTTGATTATGAGCTGATGGGCTATGCGCCGTCCAAGCTCGTGAAGCTGGATATCCTCCTGAACGGCGAGATCGTGGATGCGCTGAGCTTCATCATCCACACGGATAAGGCATATGCCAGAGCCCGTAAGATCGCCGAAAAGCTGAAGGAGAACATCCCACGCCAGCTCTTCGAGGTGCCGATCCAGGCAGCCATCGGCGGCAAGATCATCGCCCGTGAGACCGTCAAGGCGATGCGCAAGGATGTGCTTGCCAAGTGCTACGGCGGTGACATCACCCGTAAGAAGAAGCTGCTCGAAAAGCAGAAGGAAGGCAAGAAGCGTATGCGCCAGCTCGGCACGGTAGAAGTGCCGCAGGAGGCGTTCATGAGCGTGCTCAAGCTCGATGAGTAATGGAGGATTCTATGGCTGATCTGGATTTTTTGGCAGCACTGCATCAGGAACAGCTGCATGAAAAGCGGAGAAAGGGCGGCGATGGTCTCGGTACGGTTCTGGACTGTCCGGCGTTCGGCACGCATCCTTCGCTGCTGTTCATAGGCTTTGAGACGGAAGCGGAGATCGGCGAACGGGTCTCCTATGCATTTGCAGAGCGCCTGCAAGCAGCTCTGCCGGAGCTTGTGAAGACCGCCATGCGGTATGCTGCACAGGAGGAGCTGATCTGCAATTACACCAGCCGGCGGCGTCTCCCGGACGGCACCCGCTCGCAGATGCCGGGAATGACGTATCTGCGTGTGTTGGCGGACGAACTGCCCGCCAGCTCGATGGAGCCGGAGTTCACCTTCCAGGCGGTTCTGATATTCAAGGATAAACCGGGCTTTTATCTCGAATTCGATGCAGGCGATGACCCAGATTCGGACCCGGAGAACTTCGAGTACCTGGAGCTGTACCAGTATATCGGCTTTAATGAGGATCTGGAGCTGACAGGTGATACATTTACGGATACCATCTGGCGGTAAATGATCTAACGTGATCGCACATATTCAGAAAGGTGTAGAATTATGAAACACGAATGTCCGCATTGGTGCGTGCCCACACAGGGCAGGTGCCTCCCAATGCCGCTTTGCGGCAAAGGTCGGCGGCATGATAACAGAAAGGTGTAAGAGCATGAAACACGAATGTCCGCATTGTCATGAGAAATCTTTTACCCCCCTGCAAAAGGCGCTCTGCGGCTCGATGCGGGGACGTGGCAAGCCCTGCCCGAACTGTGGCAGACGCTGTGTCAACGGCATGTCGAGCATCTATTTTTCCTCGGCAACGACCGGCATCGCACTGGCGGTGTCCATCTTTGCGTATCTGGCGATGGAGAGCAAGCTCACGTCGAGCATCGTCATCGCTGCGAGCATTGCCGGGAGCCTGCTGATCAACCTCCTGTTTGACATGTTCTTCGGCAAGCTGGTCGAGCCCATCCGGACGATGCAATGACCGGCATCTATTTCCATATCCCGTTCTGTGCAAAGAAATGCCCCTACTGCGACTTTTATTCCGTCTCCTACCGCAAAGAGACGGTCAGCCGCTATGTAGGGGCTATCCTGCGTAATATCGCCTTTTACGAGATCACAGACACGGTGGACACGCTCTATTTCGGCGGTGGAACGCCCTCGCTGCTGACGCCTGCGCAGATCGGGGAGATTTTGGATGCCTGTGCAAAGGCGTACAAGCTCGCAGAAAATGCGGAGATCACGCTGGAGTTCAACCCGACCGGGAAGCGTGACGACTATCTGAAAGCTGTCCGGGCGGCGGGCGTGAACCGGCTCTCGATCGGAACGCAGAGCTTTTCGGACACGCAGCTCCGGCTCCTCGGCAGGACGCACACCGCCGAGGACAACCGCCATGCGGTCTATGCGGCGCAGGCGGCGGGCTTCACGAATCTTTCCTGCGACCTGATGCTTGCCACGCCCGACCAGTCGGAGGATGTGCTTTCGGAGACGCTCGATGCCCTGACGGCGCTGCCGATCACGCATGTATCGGCGTATATGCTCCAGATCGAGGAAGGCACGCCGCTCTCCCGGGACGGGGCGCTTCTTTCCCGCTGCCCGGATGAGGATGCGACGGTCGATCGCTATCTGCAAGCCGTCCGGACGCTCGAAGCGGCGGGATTCCTACAGTATGAGGTGTCGAGCTTTGCGAAGCCCGGAAACGAGAGCCGCCACAACCTGAAATACTGGCACGGTGAGCCCTATCTCGGCATCGGTGCGGGAGCGCACTCGTGCTTCAGTGGGGAGCCCCCGCTGGCAGGTGCCTCCCAATGCCGCTTTGCGGCAAAGGTCGGCGGGGAGCGCTTCTGTGTGCCGAAAGATATAGAAGCCTTCATCACAGCGGAGCATCAGCCTGTGGAGATCCTGGACGAGCATCCGCTTGACCGGGAGGAACGGCTGATGCTTGCGCTCCGGCTGACGGAGGGCGTGCCGGAAGTGGAGCTCTCTGCCAAAGCCAGACGGCGCATCCCGGCGCTGTTGCAGGCGGGCTACCTGCGCAGGGCAGGGAAGCGTATCGCCCTGACCCCGGAGGGGTTTGCCGTATCGAATGCGGTGATCGCCGAACTCATCGAAGCATAACAACAGCCGCTGCCCGGATCGGACAGCGGCTTTGTGTTATTTCTTTTTGCTTTGCTGCGGTTTCTGGGATGCCTTGCGGTCGGCTTCGGTCGCCTGATGGGCTTCCTTGCGGGCAGCGGAGGAATTGGGTCGGAGGTGGATCGGTGCTGCCTTTTTGCGCTGGAGGTACTGGATGTGTGAATACAGACAGAGCGCAATATAGATCGCACAGAGCAAAATGCTGAACAGGATCGCCCTTGTCAGCCACGGTGTCTGCGGGAAATGCTTCACCAGCGTCGCATAGTACTTGACCTTGGAAAGCTCCACGCCCGTGGTGGCGATCAGATTCACCTCGGCGATCTCCTCGCCGGAGAATTTCAGCGTCACGGTGCCGAGGACTTCGCCCTTCTTGACCGGCGCACTCACATGCTCCTTCAGGTTGACTTCCTTCACGATCGAGGTCTCGTCTGCCTGGTCGTACCAGAGCGTTCCGAATGCCTTTTCCGGACGGACGAGCACGTAATTGGCGCCCTCGCTGTTGTTGACAGTGACCTGTCCGAGCTCCGTGCTGTCGCTCAGCAGCGTGCGGAAGGAGAAGTGAGCGAATACCCACTCGAACAGCGCCTTGGCATCGTCCATGTGGTAGTACTGCAAATTGCCCTCGCCGTCCTCAAACGGCGCAGCCAGCAGGATCACGAGGAAATTGTTGCCGTCACGGGATGCCTTGGTGATGATGTTGCGCCCCTGCATCGCCAGATTGGCGGTCTTGATGCCATGGACATTTTCCATATAATGGGTGCTCGTTTCCTGCGTCATCAGGTTGGAATGCGACCAGATCCATTCGTCATCGTGCCGCTCCGGGTTCGGAGAGGTCGGGCGGAAGTTGTTCGTGCAGGCGATCGTCTCGAATCTGCCGAGGGACAGCGCATACTTCGTGATCAGCGCCAGATCGTTGGCAGTGGTCTTCTGACCGGTGCTGTATTCGCCTGTCACGTTGGTGAAGGTCGTCTGTGTGCAGCCGAGTGCGGTCGCTTTGTCGTTCATCATCTGCACAAAATTGGAAACGCTGCCGTTGCCGAACTGGTTCGCCAGCAGCACTGCCGCCTCACAGGAGGAGGTCAGCATCAGCGCGTACAGCAGCTCTTCGACCGTCAGGATATCGTGGTTCTTGATCTCCGCATAGCGCAGGTCATCGGGATATGCCGTGTCCTTGAAGCTGTCATAGAGCGCTTCATCGGCAGTGATGCGCATACTCAGGTTGGAGCAGTTCTCCAGCACGACGATGGCTTCCATGATCTGCACCAGAGCGCCGGGCATATATTGGGTGTCGGCATTTTTCTGGTACATCACCTCATCGGTGTCGAGGTTGATGAGCAATCCCGCCGAGCTGTTGATGTCAAAGCTCGGGGTAAAAGAAACGGCTTTCGCCGGGATCGTATTGACAAAGAAGCAGCAGACCATTGCCAGAGTCAGGCAGATGGCAAGAATCCTCTTCATAGCAGAATCGCCTCCAGTTGTATAAGCTACTCCATTATTATACCAAAAAAAACAGCACTTGCAAAGTGCTTTTTGAAAATTCATGAATTTTCACAATTCTGGACATGATTTCCGGGCGGAATAGCTAAAAGAAGTCGGCAGGAGATTGGAAGATCGTGCCAAAGAGTGCTCCCGCTGCATAACGAAAACCCGCCGGCAGCTTCCTAATGGGAAAAGCTGCCAACGGGCATGGTGCTATATTCTTTTTGTACGTCCGCCTAATTGGTTTTTCTACCAGATGCAAAAGACTAACAGCGCATGAAACGCATCCACGATCGAAAAATGCCTTAGCGTGCGCCTGTCAGCGGGGGCTCCCCACTGCTCTCACGGATCACCATGCTGCCGCATACTGTCACCATGCTGCGGCTGGCGTGGGGGTGGGAGATGCGGGCACGGATCTGGGCGGCGCTTGCCTTTGCCAGACCGTCGATGTCCACGCTGTAGGTGGTCAGCTCCGGACCGTTCAGCGTGGGGAGGGCGAAATTGTCGAAGCCAATGACCGAGATGTCCTCCGGGACACGGATGCCTTTTTCCGCAAGATGCTTGCAGACCGCGTAGGCGGTCAGGTCGCAGTTGCAGACCAGTGCGGTCGCACGGCTCGTGATGTCCTCCGGGATGCAGTAGCAGACGCTGCCGTCGGCATAGCGATCGGGGAACAGCAGATCCGGCGAGGGTGTCAGCCCCGCTTCGGTGAGCGCACGGCAGAAGCCGTAATACCG
The DNA here is from genome assembly GCA_024684395.1 of Oscillospiraceae bacterium. Classification (GTDB taxonomy): domain Bacteria; phylum Bacillota; class Clostridia; order Oscillospirales; family Ruminococcaceae; genus UBA3855. The sequence continues at coordinate 18,150 of JAIKWY010000216.1, read as the reverse complement.
GTCAGTGATGCTGCTCGTGGCGCCGACTGTGCCGACAAATGCCATCTGGCGGTGTCCCTGCCGGATGAGATAGTCGGTCAGGGTACACATGCCGTAATATCCATCGGAAATGACCGTGTCATAGGGCAGACGGGTCTCGTAGGTATCGAGCATGGTCAGCGGGAGCCGCAGATCACCGAGCATCTGCATGTAGGGCAGTTCGAGCGTGCCCATCGCAATGAGCGCATCGGCACGGCGTTCCTGCACGATGCGGGGGATCGCACATGCCGCCTCATCCTCGGCGCTGATGACCTCTAAAAAGCCGAAGTCGCCGCCCGCCGAAAGATGCGCCAGCAGCCGCTCGTACAGGCTCCAATAAAAGGAGGAGCCACGTTCGAGATAGCGTCCTGCCGTGAGGATGCCGATGACATAGCTGTCCGTGCCGGAGCCCTTGGCGATGTATCCCAGTTCCTCGGCGGTCTTGGCGATCTGCGCACGCAGCTCTTCGCCGACGCCGTCCTTTCCACGGAGCGCCTTGGAGACGGTCACAACGCTGACGCCGAGTTTTTCGGCGATATCTGCCATTCTAACAGTCTTAGCCATAATGATGGATCCTTTCTGTATGATTTGGTCCTGTTTATAGTATAACAGATATTTACTTAAATTGCAAGTGTTTTTTAATCATTTTTCAGATTTTTTATTTACTCAATGTAATATCGCCCCGTCGGCGCCCGGAACGCAGTGGCACTCTGCTACCGGATGGTGGACGTTCTGAATTAAAATGAACAGTTTATGAACATGTTTAGATGATATTTAGGTCATAATATTTTTACAACATTTTGGGGTGAAATTTCGCCAATTTCCATTGACAGAGCTTCAAAATAATTGTATAATAGAATCACAAGGCAACCACTTTCATAAAGAGGAACTGCGGCAGCCAGGCGCTATGGCTGCCAAGGGAAACCAAACCGGACCGATACGGGAACGTGAGGAATTTCCGTGGAAGTCCACAGTAAACGGAGGGGAAAATTATGCAAAAGAAACTCAAAGGCAGGATCCTGTCCGCTGTATCCGCTGCTGCACTGGCGGTCACAGCACTCGGCAGCTTTTCTGCCGCACTACCGGCTGGCGCTGAGGGTCTGACGGGTCTCGATGCGAAGGGAATCACATCGAAAATGGTCATCGGCTGGAACCTCGGCAACACACTCGACTGCGGCAACACCGGTCTGTCTTCCACCGCTGCACCGAAGAAATTCGCCACAGCATGGGGCAATCCGGAGCCGACAGAGCTCCAGTTCCAGGCGCTCAAGGACGGCGGCTTCAACACCGTGCGTATCCCGACCACTTGGTACGAGCATCTCGAATGGGATGCGGAATCCCAGATGTATCTGGTCAATGAGCAGTGGATGGACTACGTCAAGCAGACGGTAGACTATGCCTATGACCGGGACATGTTCGTCATCCTGAACATCCACCACGAGAATTTCATCAACGTCAAGCAGTTCACCGAGGAAACCTACGCTGATGCTGCCGAGAAGATGGAGGACATCTGGACACAGGTCGCTGAGAAGTTCAAGGACTACGACCAGCACCTCATCTTCGAGGGCATGAACGAGCCCCGCCAGACTGCCAACCCGAGCGTTCAGCAGTGGGGCGACGGTTCCGGCGACAACGGCTATAGCTGGGGCTATATCAACCGCCTGAACAAGGTGTTCGTGGATGCTGTCAGAGGGAACGGCTCTGCGGCGAACAAGGAGCGCTTGCTGATGCTGCCGGGGTATGTGGCATCTTCGAGCGAGAATGCGATCCGCAACATCGAGATCCCGCAGGGCGCAGGCAATGTGGCACTGTCCGTACATGCCTATGCACCGTACTACTTCACGATGGCGACCGATGAGAAGGCAAACCACAACTTCCCCGGACAGAGCGGCTGGGGCGAGGATTATGAGTATGCACTGGAGACCATGTTCAACATGCTCAACCAGGTGCAGAACGACAAGGGCGCACCGATCATCATCGGTGAGTTCTCCGCTTCCGACTTCGGAAATACCGAGGATCGCTGCCGCTGGGCAACGTCCTACCTGAGCAAGGCGAAGAACGCCGGTATCCCGTGCGTTCTGTGGGACAACAATGTCATCAACGTATCCGATGGTGAGGCACACGGCTATCTGTATCGTCTCAATGGTACCTGGTACGACTGCTCCAAGCCGGTCATTCAGACGATGATGGATGTCTACGGCGTGAATGCAACGCTTCCGGACTATCAGGAAGTCACCGAGCCGAAGTTCGGCTGGGACAATCTCCCGATCGAGGACAACTGGGTCGAGCTCTACAAGTCCGAAGCCGGCGATGCAGTCGATGTATGGGACAACTTCACTGTTCCGGGCTGGAAAGATTATGTCAACGAGAATTATGACCTCGTGCTCTTCTACGAGTCCAAGAAAGCGCCCGAGCTCGTGCTCCAGGGCAGCGGCAAGGATTCCTGGAACCGCATCGCAGCAGGCGAGGAGAGCGAGCTGACCTACATGAAGACCTTCACCTTTGCTGATGTCAAGGATGGTCTGAAGGAGGGCGAGGAGCTCAGCGACATGCAGAATCTCTTCATCAGTGCGACACAGAGCAAGATGACGGCGTATGGTCTGTACGCCGTGCCAAAAGGGGATGTCCCGCAGCCGGCGTCTCTGGGCGATGTTAACGGTGACGGCGCTGTTACTGTGCTTGACATTATTACTCTTCAGAAGTATTTACTCCTGGTACAGACAGAGATCGACAGCGACCAGGCAGATATGAATGAAGACGGTGTGATCGACGTATTCGATCTGGCATTATTAAAGAGAAAGGTACTTGCAGGCAGATAAGGGTATTATGGGTAATGCATCCCCGCATCATTTTTGGTGCGGGGATGTACGTGTTATATTGGGGTTTGACTTCTATGGCAGTATGTGCTATAATGAATGCATAGCATCCATTATGAATGATGCCCTTGCAGATCCGCAGATCCGGGATCTGCTCCCTGCATTTCGGGCGATTATAGCATAACGCTCTGCTCATATGCTATAATACAGACAGTGAACGCCGTCCGTGCGGCGGAGAATAAGGAGGAACCACCATGAAAAGAAAGCCGATCGCCCTGCTGATGGGCATTGCTGTGCTGCTGACAGGCTGCGGTGTGCAGCCGTCTGCGTCCCAGCCGGAGAGTGCTGTTTCTGTACAGGACAGCAGTGCTGTATCGCCGGAACCGGGTGAGACGGAGGCGCCGCAGCTGCTTGCACCGTCGGAAGCCGCTGCACAGACACAGGAGACAGTCACTGTGGATGTAGCCAATGTGCGCTATCTTGCAAGACCTTCTCTGCTGACGGCACACTATAACGAACGGACAGTCGCCGACAAGGGCACCCATACCTACCAGAAGCAGGAGAGCGGGCTGTCCAATGTTTACATGGGTTCGTTCTATCTTAACGATGAGATCAAGTCGCTGCTGGATCGGAACGGCTTTGCGCTGACGGAGCAGTATGACAGCGAGTTCTTTGAGATGTATGAGGGCAACCGCTATGACCTGCGGGCGAATTATGTCACCGTGGATTCGATGATGCATACCTATCATCTGTACTTCGCCTATCTGCTGAAACGGCTCGAAAAGGAACAGCTCAGCGGCGATATGCTGGGCGTTTCCCGGATCATGCTCAGCAATGCGGCAGAGCAGTACGAAAAGCTGAAAGGCACCGAGTGGGAAAATGCCGCCCGCATCGAGATGGCGTACTTTGCCGTCGGCTGCTCGCTGCTCGACCCGGATGCGGTCGTGCCGGATGCAGTTGCTCCGGAGGTTCAGGCGGAGCTGAAAGCCATCTCGGAGGCGTCCGGCATCGAATATTCCAACATCTTCACGGAGAACATGGAGGACTATTCCCAGTACATCCCCCGTGGCTACTATGACGGCTCCGAGGATCTGAAGCGCTATTTCAAGGCGATGATGTGGTACGGCCGCATGGGCTTTTCCTTCGACAGCGAGGACCTCAGCCGTGCATCCGTGCTGGTGACGCTCGGCATGGAGGGCGATGCCTTCCAGACATGGGCGAAGGTCTATGACGTGACATCGTTCTTTGCGGGCGCTTCGGATGATCTTGGCTATTACGAGATCCGCCCGACCATCGAGGCGGTTTACGGCGCTGTTTCCGATCCCTCGGAGCTGGTCGGCAAGGATGCGCAGTGGAACAGCTTCAAGGCGCTCTGCAAGGATCTTCCGGCACCTGCCATCAATTCCATCCCTGTCTATGAAGATACTTCCGACGAGGAGCGGGATGCCGTACAGAAGGGCTTCCGCTTCATGGGACAGCGCTTCTCCATCGACGAATCGAGCTTCACACAGCTCACCTATCGTCAGGTGAAGGAGAATGCGGACGGCGGCAAGCGCATGCTGCCGGATGCGCTCGATTTCCCGGCAGCGCTCGGCTCCGATACGGCGCTTGCCATCGTGGAGAATGCAGGCAAGGCGAACTATCCGAACTACAAGGAGCAGCTTGAAAAGGTGCGCAGGACGGCAAAGGAAGCGCCGGCTGAGACCTGGACGGCGAATCTGTATTCCGCATGGATCTACACGCTCATGCCGCTACTTGAAACGAAGGACAGCAGCTATCCGACCTTCATGCAGTCCGATGCATGGCGCAGGAAGGAGCTCCTGACATTCGAGGGCAGCTATACCGAGCTCAAGCATGACACCATCCTCTATTCCAAGCAGATGATGGGCGAGATGGGCGGCTATGATATTGATGATGCGGACGACAGAGGCTATGTCGAAGCCGAGCCCGAGGTCTTCGCACGGCTGCAAGCGCTGGTGGAAGCCACCTCGGAGGGACTTTCCGGCTATGGGATGCTCGCCGATGCCGACCGTGAGAACCTGCGGATCCTGGCAGAGCTCTCCGGAAAGCTCTGCGCCATCGCCGAGAAGGAGCTGGCAGGCGAGCTGCCGACAGACGAGGAATTTGAGCTCATCCGCACGATCGGCGGTCAGCTCGAACACTTCTGGCAGGAGGTCATGAAGGCGGAGTTCCCGGAGGAGCAATACCACTCCACAGCGGAGCATCCGGCGCCGATCGTTGCCGATATTGCGACGGATCCGAACGGCACCTGTCTGGAAGTCGGCACCGGCAAGCCGATGGAGATGTATGTCGTTGTAGAGGTGGACGGTCAGCTGAAGGTCGCATCCGGTCCGGTATACTCGTTCTACCAGTTCGAGCAGCCGATCAGCGACCGCCTGACAGACAGCAAATGGCGCACGATGCTCGGCTATGAGGTGAATGAAGAAGGCAGATATGAGCAGGATACCAAGGTACAGTATCCTGACTGGTATCATGACCTGATGTATGACTGGCGCACAGCCAATTAAGCGGCTGCTGCTTGCCGTCACGGTGCTGACGGTTCCGGCACTGTGCGGCGGGCTCCTGACACAGCGGGCGCATCTGCTGCGGGATCTGCCGCCGTGGGTCGTGTTCGGCACAACAGACGAGCAGACCGTCATCCGTACCCCGGCAGGGGAGGAGACCGTCACGGTCACGCTGCATGACAGCCGGCTGTGCATGGCTGCGGAGGTGCCGCTGTTCACCTCGGGGAGCGACTGGGCGGTGGCAGACTGCTTTGTCTGTGATCTTGACCGGGACGGCTATGACGAGGTGATGCTGCATGTCTGGCGGCGCGGGAGCTTCGGAAAGCACCAGCCCTTCTGGCAGAAGCCGGATGACAAAGCCCGCCCTACCGAGCATCTGTTCATCTATGAATGGGACATGCAGCGCCCGGACAGGCTCGATCCGGTGTGGATGTCCTCGCAGATCCCGGTGCGTGGGCAGCGGATGCAGGTCGATGACAGCGGCGTCCTGCGCATCGAGGATCCCGACGGCAATGTCACGCTCTGGGAATGGGGCGGCTGGGGACTGGTGCGGAAGGATGCATAGGGCGGCGAAAAATCTACTGCGGAAACCATTTTTGAGAAAAAGCGGGTTTGAGGGTGCGCAGCACCCTTCACTGTGTCCTCCCCCCATCGGGCGGAGGGGGCGGTTTTGCGGCGATCCTGAAAATTGCATCCTTTGTCATTGTTTTTTCTGAAAATCTCCGTTCCCCTCTTGCATTTTTGCTCATAATGTGGTATAATAATGGCAAATCATTCACCGGAGGGAGAGAGTGCCATGATCAAGGTCAACGTCACAGGCGGCAGCCTGACCCAGGAAGAAATCGATGCCTATATTTTCTACACCAAAAAGCGGTTCGGGACGATCCTGCCGGAGGATCTCGAAATGACGCTCGAACTGGACGGGGAATTCGTCAACATCCGCTATAACCCGCCGTTTCAGTTCCATGTATATCGTGGGACGGATTACCTCGTGAACGACGCCGAGAAGCTCAACGACTCCAAATATGCGGAGCTGATGGAGAAGATCCCGAATACGATATGAGACTACAGCCGCTTTCCTCCGGGAGGGCGGCTGTTTTGCATCTGAACGGACAAAAAACCGGCAGACACCGCCCTTTCATGACGGCGTTTACCGGTTCCGACAGGAATGCGCATTTCTTATACAGGGGGTCACTTGACCTTGGCGAGGTCGCTGCCGGTCTTCTGCTGGAGGCGGAGCTTGTCTGTCACCAGAGCGATAAACTCCGAGTTGGTCGGCTTGCCCTTGCAGGTGTTGACCGTGTAGCCGAAAAAGGCATTGAGCACGTCGAGATCCCCTCTGTCCCATGCGATCTCGATGGCGTGGCGGATGGCACGTTCCACACGGGAGGACGTCGTGCCGAATTTCTGTGCAACGGTCGGGTACAGCAGCTTTGTCACGCTGTCGAGAAGCTCCGGGTTCTCGATGGATGCAAGAATGGCGCAGCGCAGATAGTGATAGCCCTTGACGTGAGCCGGGACGCCGAGCTGATGGATGACCTCGGTCACGGTGATCTCGAGATCCTGCGCTCGCTTTTCCGCAAGTGCGCTCTGCGATGTCAGCGAGAGGATGCGCTCTGCCAGCATCGAATTGTCGAAGGGTTTCAGCATGAAATACCGTGCCCCGAGCTCCATGATCTGCCGCTCCACGAACGGGTTGTCATAGGTCGATGTCACGATGAAGGCGGGAAACTGCAAGCCCTCCGCTTTCGTGCGTTTGATGAGCTCGATGGCATCCATGTGCGGCATCACGCAGTCGATCACGGCGACATCGGGCTTTTCCTCCCGGATGGCGTTCAGGATGGTGTTGCCGTCCTTGCGCCTTGTGAATGCATAAAGTCCGTATCCTCTGAGGGCGCTGGCGGTCGTGATCCCGAAATCAACGGAATCGTCACCGATCAGCACTTTCTGTTTTGATTCGTTCATTGACTTCCTCCTTTGCTCTACGTATATTATCGTACCACATATTTCCGAAAGAATCAATAGCGAAAAAAGAGATAATTTATAACATTTGCGGAGCTTCTGTCGAAGGCGTCCGGCGGCATGTTGGAAGCCTGTGGAGAGCGTGTGAAGAAATGCCGCTTCCGGAGCAGACCGTGCCGGGGAATGACGCTGCGTGCCGGATGACGGGCTTTCCACTTCTGCACATGCATGTGGAAAAGCACCGCTGTGAAAAAGAGGAAAGGGCTTCCGGGCGCATTGTCTCCCGCTGAAAAACAGGTTTTCATGGGGCACGGACTGGTATTTTAACTATCATTTATGCATAATATGCAGAATATTAACGTATAAATGAATAATTGGACGGATTTAGAAAAATTATATGCATAAATATGCAAAAAAGGCTTGACAAGTCTCTGTCAAGGGTGTATAATGAATATGTCAAAAAAATCACTTTCCGCTCCGGCGGAATTTCAGGAGGTAAGCTGTTATGGCGAAGGAAATCAAGAAGGTCGTTCTGGCGTATTCCGGCGGTCTGGATACATCTATCATCATTCCGTGGCTCAAGGAGAACTACAACAACTGTGAGGTCATCGCAGTATCCGGCAACGTAGGTCAGGGTACCGAGCTCGACGGTCTCGAGGAGAAGGCGCTCAAGACCGGCGCATCCAAGCTCTATATCGAGGATCTGACCGAGGAGTTCATCACGGATTACGTATTCCCGACCGTGCAGGCGGGTGCGATCTATGAGAACCGCTACATGCTCGGCACCTCCTTTGCACGTCCGATCATCGCAAAGCGCATCGCTGAGATCGCTCTGAAGGAAGGCGCAGATGCCATCTGCCACGGCTGCACCGGCAAGGGCAACGACCAGGTCCGCTTCGAGCTGGCTATCAAGGCATTTGCTCCGGATATGCAGATCATCGCTCCGTGGAGAATCTGGGACATCAAGTCCCGTGACGAGGAGATCGACTATGCGGAGGCACATGACATCCCGCTGAAGATCAACCGTGAGACCAACTATTCCAAGGACAAGAACATCTGGCATCTGTCCCATGAGGGTCTGGATCTGGAGAACCCGGCAAACGAGCCGCAGTACGAGAAGCCCGGCTTCCTCGAAATGGGCGTTTCCCCGATCATGGCTCCCGACAAGCCCACCTATGTGACCATCCACTTTGAGCAGGGCATCCCGACCGCCATCGACGGCAAGAAGATGAACGGCACCGAGATCGTTACCACCCTGAACAAGCTGGGCGGCGAGAACGGCATCGGTCTGGCTGACCTCGTGGAGAACCGTCTGGTCGGCATGAAGTCCAGAGGCGTTTACGAGACCCCCGGCGGTGCGATCCTGTACCATGCACACGAGGTGCTCGAGACCATCACCCTCGACAAGGAGACTGCAAGAGTAAAGCAGTACCTCGGCATCAAGTTTGCCGATATCGTATACAACGGTCAGTGGTACACCCCGCTGCGTGAGGCACTGAGTGCATTCGTCAGCGAGACCCAGAAGACCGTCACCGGCGACGTAAAGCTCAAGCTCTACAAGGGCAACATCATCAACGCCGGCGTGACCAGCCCGTACACGCTCTATGACGAAGAAGTAGCGACATTCGATGCTGACGATGTTTACAACCAGGCTGACAGCGCAGGCTTCATCAACCTGTTCGGTCTGCCGATCTGGGTAAGAGCAAAGCTGAATCAGAAGCGTGCCGCTGAGCAGAAGGACTGATAGAAATGGCTGAACGGAAAAGAAAGACCAAATCTACTGCGGACGCCGCTGCTGCTGCCGAGCAGGAGGATGCCGGCAAGATCATCACCGGCGAAAGCTATAAGGGCGCTGTATTTGAGCGTGTGGATCTGGACGGTGCGGTGTTTAACGCCGGCAACCTGTACTGCGTGGCTGTGATCGGCTCGAATTTCGACCAGACACGCATCGAGGAATGTTCCATGCAGAATGCGCAGTTCCGGAACATGGGCATGAAAAACGCCTCGTTCCAGGCAATGGATATGCATGGTGCGATCTTTTCCAATGCGGATCTGCGGGATTCCAAGATCATGCATCTCGATATGAGCAACGCCGGATTTTCCCATCTGAACCTGAGCGGTTCCGTGTTTGAGCACTGTGTGTTCGGCGGTGCGAAGTTCAACGTCTGCGACTGGGCGGATGCGGAGATCGACGGCATCCCCGTCAAGGATCTTTTGGCTGCTTATCAGCAGCTGCATAATAACTGATATATGACGATAAGCACGGAGGCTTCTGATTTCCCAAAGCCTCCGGCGCTGTCATTTTATTACCGGAGGAAGTACTATGGCACTTTGGGCAGGCAGATTTTCAAAAGAGGTCGATGAGACGGTCAATGCGTTCAATTCCTCGATCGCTTTTGATGCAAGAATGTATGCGCACGACATCCAGGGCAGCATCGCACATGCGACGATGCTCGGCGACTGCGGCGTGATCGACAAGGCGGAGTCGGAGACCATCATCAAGGGACTGAAAGGCATCCTTGCCGACCTTCAGAGCGGTGCGCTCGAGTTTGATCCGAACGCCGAGGACATCCACATGTTCGTGGAGGCGGAGCTGACCAAGCGCCTTGGCAGCACGGGCAAGCGCCTGCATACCGCACGTTCCCGCAACGATCAGGTCGCTCTGGACATCCGGCTGTATCTGCGTGACGAGATCGATGAGATCGCACAGCTGGTACACAAGCTCTGCACGGCGCTCTGCGATATGGCAGAGCAGCACACCGACACGATCATGCCGGGGTATACGCATTTGCAGAGAGCGCAGCCTGTCACCTTTGCCCATCATCTGCTGGCATACGCACAGATGCTGCGGCGTGACCTCCTGCGTCTGCGGGATGCCAAGGAGCGCATGAACGAATGCCCGCTCGGCTGCGGTGCGCTCGCCGGTACGACCTACCCGATCGACCGCTGGCAGACGGCGAAGCTCCTGGAGTTTGACCGTCCGGTGGAAAACAGCCTCGACGGCGTTTCCGACCGTGACTTCTGCGTGGAGCTCTGCTGTGCGCTGTCGCTCATCATGACCCATCTGTCCCGCTTCTCGGAGGAGATCATCCTCTGGTGCTCGTGGGAGTTCAAGTTCATCGAGCTGGATGATGCCTATGCGACCGGCTCGTCCATCATGCCGCAAAAGAAGAATCCCGATGTCACCGAGCTGATCCGTGGAAAGACCGGCAGAGTGAACGGCGATCTGATGACGCTCCTCTCCATGCTCAAGGGCATCCCGCTTGCCTATAACAAGGACATGCAGGAGGACAAGGAAGCCATTTTCGATGCGGTGGACAACGTGAAGCTCTGCGTCAAGACGTTCATCCCCATGCTGACGACCATGCGTGTCCGGAAGGAGAACATGCGCAAGGCTGCGGCAAAGGGCTTTATCAATGCGACCGACTGCGCAGATTATCTTGTCAAGAAGGGGATGCCCTTCCGGGATGCTTACAAGATCACGGGTACGCTCGTGGCAAAGTGCATCGAGCAGGAGCTGACGCTCGAAACACTGCCGCTTGACACATACAAGCAGATGACCGATCTCTTTGCAGAGGATGTCTATGATGCCATCTCTCTGGAGCGTTGCGTGGAGGGACGTTCCTCCTACGGCGGACCTTCCCCGAAGGCAGTTGCCGAGCAGCTCGACGGCATCCGCTATGAGCTCGAACAGCTTTGCTGGTGGGACTGGCCAGCTGAATGAGCATGAAAAAGCGTGCGATCAAATTCATCCTCGCATTGTCGGCTCTTTCCGTGCTGATCTGGTTCATCGGGGAGATCCTCATCGGGATCTTCATCAACAACTACTATGTCTCGCTGGGCTGGGGCATCTTCTGCCTGGTGGCATGTCTCGCCTATAGCGGGTGGAAATGTCCGAGGGAACCGATCGAGGATGATGAAGACGATAAATCATAAGGAGGACACTATGTCCGTTAAAGTATATGTAGATGGTCAGGCAGGTACGACCGGTCTGAAGATCATTGACCGCCTGAACGGCAGAAACGACATCGAGCTGCTGAAGATCGCCGATGCCGACCGCCACAACAACGACGCCCGCCGTGCGATGATGGCACAGGCGGATTTCACCTTCCTGTGTCTGCCGGATGCGGCATCCATCGAAGCGGTCGAGCTTGCAAAGGGCACGAAGACCCGCATCCTCGACGCTTCCACGGCACACCGTACCAACCCGGCATGGGCATACGGCTTCCCGGAGCTGGGCGCTGACTTCCGTGAGAAGATCATCGGCTCCGACAGAGTTGCCGTTCCGGGCTGCTATGCCAGCGGTTTTGTATCGCTGCTGCGTCCGCTCGTGAGTGCAGGCTTGATCCCGGCGGATTTCCCGGTATTTGCGTATGCGACTTCCGGCTACAGCGGCGCAGGGAAGGGCGCCATCGCCATCTATGAGGGCGAGGACAAGCCGGAGGAGTTCAATTCTCCCCGTCAGTATGCGCTTTCCCAGTCGCACAAGCATCTCCCGGAGATGCAGCTTTTCTCGGGTCTGAGCGAAAAGCCGATGTTCAACCCGATCGTATGCGATTATTACAGCGGCATGGTCGTTTCCGTACCGCTCCAGACAAGAATGCTGGATAAGAAGCCGACCTTGGCAGAGGTCAATGCAGCGTATCAGGCGCATTATGAGGGCGCCAAGCTCGTGACGGTGAATCCCGTGATGCTCCCCGAGGAACAGGGCAAGTTCTTCCTGGCATCGAACACGCTGTCCGGACAGAACAAGCTCGAGATCTTCACCTTCGGCAACGACGACCAGATGCTGCTCTGCGCACGGCTCGACAATCTCGGCAAGGGCGCTTCCGGCGCTGCCGTACAGAATCTGAATATTATGATGGGCATTGATGAGACAACGGGTCTTGTGTGAGCCGTTCATCATGCATAACAGAGGTGTTTACATTGAAAAATAAGAAGTTTAAAGGCTATGCCTTTGTAGAGGGCGGTGTCTGCGCCGCTCAGGGCTTCAAGGCGGGCGGCATCCATGCCGGTCTGAAACCCGGCAGCGACCCGAACAAGAATGATCTGGCAATGATCTGCTCCGTCAAGCCCTGCACGGCAGCGGCGATGTACACGACCAACAAGGTGCAGGGTGCGCCGATCATCGTGACCAGACGCCATCTGCGCAACGGTCAGGCACAGGCTGTCATTGTCAATTCCGTCAATGCCAACACCTGCAATGCGGACGGCGAGGAAAAGGCAAACCTGATGTGCGAATATGCCGCAAAGGCGCTTGACCTGCACCCGGAGGACATCATCGTGGCATCCACCGGCGTCATCGGTCAGCCGCTCCCGATCGAGCCGATCGAGAAGGCAGTCCCGGCACTGGCAGAGAGCCTTTCCGAGACCGGCAATGCGGCAGCTGTCAACGCCATCATGACGACCGATACCCAGCCGAAGGAGGTCGCTGTGGAGTTCACCGCAGGCGGCAAGACCTGCCGGCTCGGCGGTATGCTCAAAGGCAGCGGCATGATCCATCCGAACATGGCAACAACGCTGACCTTCCTGACGACTGACTGTGCCATCGACCACGATCTGCTGGCAGCGGCGCTGCGTGAGGTGGTCTTTGTGACACTGAACCGTGTCAGCGTGGACGGCGATACCTCCACCAACGATATGGTATGTGTCATGGCGAACGGTGAAGCGGGCAATGCCCCGATCGTCACCAATGAGGAGGACTACGAGGTCTTCAAGGATGCGCTGTATGCCGTGCTGATGAACCTTGCCCGGAAGATGGCAAGAGACGGCGAGGGCGCTACCAAGCTGATCGAGTGCCTGTGTGAAGGCGCCGAGGATGACAAGACGGCAGAGATCGTTGCCAAGTCCGTCATCACATCGAGCCTGTTCAAGGCGGCGATCTTCGGCGAGGACGCCAACTGGGGACGGATCCTCTGTGCGGTGGGTTATGCACCGGCAGAGTTCAATATCAAGAAGGTCGATGTGAGCCTCGGCTCTGCAAAGGGCACCATCCAGGTCTGCAAAAAGGGCGCAGGTGTGCCGTTCTCCGAGGAGGAGGCAAAGGTCATCCTCGGCGAGGAGGAGATCTTCGTGCATGTGACCATCGGCAAGGGTCCCGGCAGTGCTGTGGCATGGGGCTGCGACCTGACGTATGATTATGTCCGGATCAACGGCGATTACCGTTCCTGACAGAGTGAAGGAGTGTTGAAATTGAGCGGGATGCAGATCTCCAATGAGGTGCGCTCCAAGGTACTGAACGACGCACTTCCGTACATCCAGAAATACCATGACAAGATCGTTGTCATCAAATACGGCGGCAACGCCATGACAAATGAGGAGCTCAAGCAGGCAGTCATGAGCGATATGGTGCTCCTGACGCTCGTCGGCATCAAGGTCGTGCTCGTACACGGCGGCGGTCCGGAGATCAGTGATATGCTGAAGCGCCTGAACATCGAGAGCAAGTTCATCGGCGGTCTGCGCTATACAGACGAAGCCACCGTGGACGTGGTCAAGATGGTGCTCGCCGGCAAGGTCAACAAGGAGCTCGTCTCCTTGCTGGGGCTCAACGGCGGTACAGCCATCGGCATGTGCGGTCTCGATGAGCAGATGCTCACCGCAGAGCGTGCCTACGGTCCGAACAACGAGGATCTGGGCTTTGTGGGCAATATCACCAAGGTCAATGCCAAGCCTATCCGGGATGCGCTCGACAACGGCGTGATCCCTGTCATCGCCACCGTGGCAAGCGATGCCAACGGTCAGGCATATAATGTCAATGCCGATACGGCAGCAGCCCGCATCGCAGCGGAGCTGGGCGCCGAGAACCTCATCCTCATGACCGACATTGCCGGTCTTCTGCGTGACAAGGACGATCCGTCCACCCTCATCCAGGAGGTCAATGTCAGCGAGGTGCCGTTCATGAAGCGCCGTGGCATCATCTCCGGCGGCATGATCCCGAAGATCGACTGCTGCGTGGAGGCAGTGCGACGAGGCGTGAAGAAGACCGTCATCATCGACGGCAGAGTGCCGCACTCCATCCTCATTGAGATCCTCTCCAACGAGGGCATCGGTACGATGTTCCGATGATCTGGCTGATACGGCTTGTGCCGGCGGTGATCGCAGTGCTCTGCATCATCCTGGCATTCGTGCCGGGGCGCCGGGGCAAAATCGACCATCCCGCTGCTGCACAGGGCGAAGTGGTCGGCACCCGCACCCAGAAGATCTATCGCCACGGCAACGAGATCCTTGCCTTTGCACCCGTTGTCCGCTATCAGACACCGGGCGGCGAGATCACTTCCGCAAGCCGGAATTATGTGCCGGAGTGGCAGTACAACTATCATCTTGGCGATGCGGTAGACATCACCTATAATACACAGCAGCCCGATCTGTTCGTCATGAATCCGGATACACACCTGAGAAAGTGCATCCTGCTGACGATCGGCATCGGTACACTGATCGCCGGGGCTGCGCTGTGGGTACAGGATTACTTGAATTAACGCAGCACCTGCTGCAAATACCATACAGAAAGTGAAGGGTATTCTGATGAATACAATTGAACAGACGAACGCCCACATCATGGGGACTTACGGCAGAAGCGATGTGGTGCTTGACCACGGCAGCGGCGCAACGATCCAGGATGCCGAGGGCAAGAGTTATATTGATTTCGGCAGCGGCATCGGCACCTCCTCGCTCGGATTCTGTGATCCGGCGTGGGCGGATGCGGTTTGTGCGCAGGTACGGAAGGTGCAGCATACCTCGAACCTGTTCTACCACCAGCCGCAGGCAGATCTTGCCGAGAAGCTCTGCAATATGAGCGGTTATTCCAAGCTGTTCTTCGGCAACAGCGGCGCAGAAGCAAATGAGTGCGCCATCAAGATCGCCAGAAAGTACAGCTTTGACAAGTACGGGAAGGGACGCCAGACCATCATCACGCTGGTCAATTCCTTCCACGGACGGACGATCACGACCCTTTCCGCAACGGGGCAGGACGTGTTCCACAACTACTTCTTCCCGTTTACAGAGGGTTTCCGGTATGCCAAGGCGAATGACATTGCCGATCTGCATGATAAGCTCGATGATACCGTCTGCGGCATCATGATCGAGTACGTGCAGGGCGAGGGCGGCGTCATGGCGCTGGAGCAGAGCTTCGTGGACGAGATCCGGAAGATCTGCGACGAGAAGGACATCATCATGATCGCCGATGAAGTTCAGACCGGCATCGGCAGAACGGGCACACTGTTTGCCGGCGAGCAGTTCGGTGTGAAGGCGGATGTGACAACAGCAGCCAAGGGTCTTGGCGGCGGTCTGCCGATCGGTGCATGCCTTGCCAATGCAAAATGCGCAGATGTCCTGGGCAAGGGTGCCCACGGCTCGACATTCGGCGGCAACCCGGTGGTATGCGCCGGTGCCACTCAGGTGCTCAACACCCTTGCAGCACCCGGAAAGATGGAGGAGATCCGTGAGAAAAGCGCATGGCTCCGTGAAAAACTGTCAGCCCTTGGAGAGGTGGAGGCTGTTACAGGACTTGGTCTGATGATCGGAATATCTCTCAGGACGAAAAAAGCACCGGATGTATTGAAGGCTTGTCTGGATAAGGGATTGCTTGTCCTGACGGCAAAGGATCGTGTAAGACTGCTCCCGCCGCTGACCATCTCGTGGGATGAGCTAAAGGCAGGTGCCGCCATTCTCTGCGAGGTATTGGAGGGATAATATGGAACTGATCGTCATTCCCAAGGGGTCTGGTAAATACGCCGTGACCGATGAGAAGGACAGAAAAATCTACACCGTGAATAAAAAGCGAAAGCTGATCGGTAATCCCATCACCACGCTACACGATGCAAGCGGCTATGTGCTCTATTCGATGGTGCGGACGGCGAGCGGCAAGAAGCCGGCGTTCGACATCACATTCAACGAGGCACATTTTATGGATGCGACATGCAAATCCCTCTATGTCGATCCGACCATCACGTTCAGCGGTCCCGGCGGCGAGTATATGTTCAAGGGAAAGAACTGGAATGATCTCACGCTGACAAAGGGCGATGAAGTCATCGGTTCGCTCAAGACAGAGAAGCAGGCGAACGGCGAGCCGATGTACCGTCTGATCGTAGAGGATAAGAAATTTGATGATTTTATACCGCTGTTTGCAGTTGTGGCGGATAAGTGTTTTAACGGATAATCAGAGGAGGATATGAGAATGAATCATTTACTGAAAATGCTGGATCTGAGCCAGCAGGAAATTTTTGACATCCTTGATCTGGCAGACAAGCTCAAGTACCAGACCAAGCACAACATCCCGCACCCGATCTTACAGGGCAAGACGCTCGGCATGATCTTCCAGAAGGCATCTACACGGACGAGAGTTTCGTTTGAGACCGGCATGTACCAGCTCGGCGGTTATCCGCTGTTCCTCTCTGCAAACGACCTCCAGATCGGCAGAGGCGAGCCTGTACAGGATACCGCACGGGTACTGTCCCGCTACCTGGACGGCATCATGATCCGCACGTTTGCGCAGAAGGAAGTGGAGGATCTGGCTGAATATGGCTCTATCCCGGTCATCAACGGTCTGACCGACTTCTGCCATCCCTGCCAGGTGCTTGCTGACCTGCTGACCATCCGGGAGTATAAGGACACGTTTGACGGTCTGAAGATGTGCTACATCGGCGACGGCAACAACATGGCGAACTCTCTGATCGTAGGCGGTCTGAAGGTGGGCATGGAAGTCGCTGTAGCATGCCCGAAGGATTACCATCCGGATCCGCAGGTCATGGAGTTCACCAAGGGTTATGACTGCTTCTCCATCACCGATTCGCCGCTCGAGGCTGCTGCCAACGCAGACGTGCTCATCACGGACGTATGGTCTTCTATGGGCATGGAGGCAGAGATCGAGAAGCGCAAGAAGGCGTTCAAGGGCTACCAGATCAACGACGACGTGATGGCAGCGGCACACGCAGACGCAATGGTACTGCACTGCCTGCCGGCACATCGTGAGGAAGAGATCACGACCAAGGTCTTTGAAGCACACGCTGCCGAGATCTTTGACGAGGCAGAGAACCGCCTGCACGCACAGAAGGCAGTCATGGTCAAGCTCATGATGCCCGATGCGGAGTAATTCTATATAATAGTATAGCGGCACCCTGACGGCGGGGTGCCGCTGTTTTTGGCATTTCTTGCAGCAGAAAGTGCAAACGGCTACTGTGAAGAAAGTGCAAAAGTGGTTACATTTAACAAATCGGAAATTTTTTGAAAAAAAGCGTTGACAAATGCAAAATCATGTGGTATAATAAATAAGTCGTCAGGCGAGAGCGCTAAAAACAACGCAAACAAGCCAAAGACGCTGCATCTTGAAAACTGAACAATACAAGAAAAGGCAAGAAAAACTGGAATCCTTGTTGATTCTTTGGAATCAATATGAGAAGTCAGACAAGACTATAAAACACGAACAGTAATTGCGAGCGATTCGCAATGAGCAGATTTTTAAACCGGGTAAAACTGGTTTGGAGATACAACTCTATGAAGAGTTTGATCCTGGCTCAGGACGAACGCTGGCGGCACGCCTAACACATGCAAGTCGAACGGAGAATGCTTAGCTTGCTTTGCATTCTTAGTGGCGGACGGGTGAGTAACACGTGAGCAACCTGCCTCTGAGAGAGGGATAGCTTCTGGAAACGGATGGTAATACCTCATAACATAGATGAGCCGCATGACTTATCTATCAAAGATTTATCACTCAGAGATGGGCTCGCGTCTGATTAGCTAGTTGGTGAGGTAACGGCTCACCAAGGCGACGATCAGTAGCCGGACTGAGAGGTTGAACGGCCACATTGGGACTGAGACACGGCCCAGACTCCTAC
>JAIKWY010000178.1 GCA_024684395.1 Oscillospiraceae bacterium | reverse complement strand
CGCACGGCGCTCCATCAGGATCAGCTCCTTCTGCGCCGAACATGCCTGCACAGCCTGATAGAGGAACAGCAGCTTTTCCTGCTCGGAGGCATACCCTGCATTCTGCGCCGTTGTGCCGAACTGCTGTAAAATGGTACGTGCCAGCGTCACGAAGCTGTAGGTTTGCAGCCGGTTGAAGAGCTGCGCACCGAGAAAGCCGTAGAGCTTCTTTTCTGCCTCAAAGGAAAACTGCTCCGGTACGATGATCACGGCACGTCTGCCGTTTTCAAGGCTGCTCCGGAGGCGTTCCATCAGTCTGGTGGATTTTCCGGTGCCGCAGCCGCCGAGGATACAATGCAGCATATCAGTTGCTCCTTTCCGTGGAAACATCGTCCACCGCCGTGACGGTGAGACGGTCGTCCTGAATGTAGAAATGGATGTCATAGCCGGCAAAGCGCATACTATAGCGCCGTTCCGGGTCATGCTGGTAGGAGGGGCGTGGATCGTCCGCAAGACAGGCGACCGCAGCCTGCCGCTTGTCCGGCGGGAGCATGGCAAGCAGCTCCTCCGGGAAGCTGACTTGCAGACTGTGTGACCGCAGCGCCTCTCCGAAGCTCCCGGAAGCCTCCGGGATGCTGTCCGTATAGGGCAGATAGGGCTTGATGTCGAAGATCGGCGTGCCGTCGAGGAGATCGACCCCGGAGACATGCAGCACTGGACCGTCCTTTGTCATTTCCACGCTGTCGAGCTGCACACAGGACAGCCCGATCGGGTTCGGACGGAACGGCGAACGTGTCGCAAAGACGCCGACCCGCTGATTCCCGCCCAGACGTGGCGGACGGACGGTCGGCGACCACTGCTCCCGGTGCGCTGCCGAAAAGTCGAACAGCAGCCACAGATGGGAATAGTCCTCGATCCCCCGGAATGCTTCCGGCACACGGTAAGCCGGCTCCATCACGATCGTGCCCTTCAGCTCCGGCACACGCCCGCTCTGCCGGGGAATGCCGAATTTGTCTGCAAAATCCGTGTGGATCACAGCGATCGGCTGAATGAGTGATCCTTCCATTTTGACCCCCTTATATACATGTTCTGGTTATTCTCATTATAGCATATCCGGGAAAAAAACACAAGATTTTTTTAGGATCGTCTTGTTCACAGAAAGTTTACAATTTTAAGGCGCAAGATGGATGCAATTTTCCGTCAAATGTAGTACAATGAAAGCAACAGGCTGCGAGGTGCAGCAGATTTGCGTGAAAAAAGGAGGAATCTCTATGAAACTGAAACGTTGGCTCGCCGGACTTATGTGTATCGGCATGATGGCAGCAGCACCGCTCGGTGTGGTATCTGCTGCAACCAGCACGCTTACGGGCGATGTGGATGACAACGGCAAGGTCGATCTGCTCGATCTCATCATGCTCCAGAAATGGGTGCATGGCGTGGGACCGCTCACGGCGTCAGAGAACGCCGACCTGAATGCCGACCGCACGGTCGATGTCTTCGACCTCGGCATCATGAAGCAGTGGCTGCTCAACGGCATCCGTCCGCAGTATTATGCCAATGACCTGACCCGGAACGTCAAGGCAGCGGCAGCCAAGGGGCTTGAACCTGACGAGGAATTTGAGCTCGGTCAGACGCAATTTGCGATCAACCTCCTGCAAGAGACGGCAGAGGACGGCAGGAATGTCCTGATCTCGCCCTATTCGGTGATGCAGGCGCTTTCCATGACGGCAAACGGCGCCAAGGGCAACACCCTCAAAGAGATGGAGCAGGCACTCGGCGGCACCTCCATCGACCGGCTGAACCAGTACCTCTATACACAGCGCACGAGCCAGCCCGATGATGAGAAGTGCAAGCTCCTGACCGCCAATTCCATCTGGATCCGTGACGATGCGGATCGCATCAAGGTCAATGAGGATTTCCTCCAGAAGAATGCCGATTACTACGGTGCAGCCGCCTATCTGGCTCCGTTCGATGACACGACCGTGCGGGACATCAACACCTGGATCGACAACAACACCGACCACATGATCCCGAAGATGCTCGATGAGATCAGGGAAGAAGAGGTCATGGCACTTGTCAACGCCGTGACGTTCGATGCCAAGTGGGATATGCCGTATGACGAGTACATGGTCAATAACTTGACGTTCACCGCAGCCGACGGCACCAAGCAGGAGGCAGAGATGCTCTGCGATGAGGAGCATTTCTACCTCGAAGATGAACATGCGACCGGCTTCCTCAAGACCTACCAGGGCGGCAGATATGCCTTTGCTGCGCTCCTTCCGGAGGAGGGCATGACCACAAAGGAGTATATCAACACGCTCACGGCAGAGGGGCTGCATAAGACGCTCGCCGAGCCGTCTAAGGAATCCGTCATGACCCAGCTCCCGAAGTTTGAGTATGACTACAGCGAGATGCTGAACGATGCGTTCCAGAACATGGGCATCGAGCAGGCGTTCACGGTGGATGCCGATTTCTCGGACATGGCATGGACATCCTCCGGGATACTCTTCATCAGCCGCATCCTGCATAAGACACATATCTCAGTCACAGAGGAGGGTACCCGTGCGGGTGCTGCGACCGTTGTCATGATGGCGGATAAGTCGATGATGATGGAGCCGAAGAAGGTCTACCTTGACCGTCCGTTCGTTTACTGCATCGTGGATCGTGAGACCTCGCTGCCGGTCTTCATCGGTACTGTGGAATCGTTGGATTAAGTGCATGATATAGAAGCCTGAATACCCGCAGAACGATGCAGGATCGGGCTGCATGGATGACAGAGGGGGAGACTGCCATCCGGCATAAAAAGGGTCAGCTTCCGGGCGGGAGCTGACCCTTTTCCTATGCATTAGGGCGGATGCTTGATTTATGCCCTGTGATGTGCTATAATGATAATATCTGAATCACGTACCAACTGACAACAGGGAGGGATCCTATGAAAATACAGCAGACAGCAGCGCTTGCACTCGTGCTGCTCACCAGCGCAGCAGGTCTTGGCAGTACTATGACAGCGGCACAGGCGGAGAACCGCATCGCGGGCGATGTCAACCGTGACGGCGTTTGCGATGCAGGCGATGTGGCAGCATTGCAGCAATGGCTGCTTGCCGTTCCGGGCGTTTCGCTCCCGGATGCGGCGGCAGCCGACCTCAACGGGGATGACTGCCTCGATGTGTTTGATCTTGCGCTGATGAAGCGCCGGATTTTGGCAGCTCACAAAGAGCCCGGACTGGTATGGAGCGACGAATTTGACGGCGATGCGCTCGACCGCAGCAAATGGGGCTATGAGCTCGGCAACTGGAAGCTCGATGCAGACGGGAACTATATCACCAACGGCTGGGGCAACAACGAGCAGGAATTTTACACGGATCAGAATGCCACGGTGCATGACGGCATCCTGACGATTTCTGCCCGCAAGGAGCATTATTCCGATCCGGTGCAGGGGGAGTACGACTACACTTCCGCACGTCTCAGCTCCCAGCATCTGTTCTCGACCTGCGGCGGACGCATTGAAGTCCGTGCCCGCTGCGATGCCGGAAAATCGCTCTGGCCGGCGATCTGGATGCTCCCGGAGGACAGCGTGTACGGCGGCTGGGCGGCTTCGGGCGAGATCGACATCATGGAGGGCTGGGGCAGTACGCCGGAGAAGATCTGCGGCACCATCCATTTCGGCGATCAATGGCCCAACAACACCTATCTGACGAATGATTACACCTTCCCGGCAGGCGATTCCACCGAGAACTGGCATACCTATGCCGTCGAATGGGAGTCCGGCGAGATCCGCTGGTATGTGGATGATACCCTCTACAGCACCCAGTCGGAATGGTATTCTGCAAACCATGCCTATCCGGCGCCCTTTGACCAGAAGTTCTATCTGATCCTGAATCTGGCAGTCGGCGGGCATTTTGACGGGGTGGATGGCATCTATGCCGATCCCTCGATCTTTGCGGACGGTGACAGAAAGTTCGAGATCGACTATGTGCGTGTCTATGATACGGCAGCATTCACGCCGACGGCGGTCACATCCTTGCCGCTCGAAGCCTATATCGAAGGCGCAGATGCATCACTTGTGAACAAGGACGGAGAGACCGTCATCACAGTGAACGATCCCGGTTCCCTCGAATACGGCGTGATGGGGCTCATCCGCGGCAAGGATGTCCACGCCGGGGAAACGCACACCCTGTCCTTTGATGTGGCATCGAGTGCGGCACGGGAGATGGTCGTAACGGTGGAGGACGGCAGCTATACACGCTATCTCGATGAAAAGATCACGGTAACGCCGGACAAAACACACTACAGCTTTGATGTGACATTTTCGAGTGATATGACAGTCGATCTGAAATTCCAGCTCGGCAATATCGGGGATGCCGCCGCAGCCGGTGCGCATACGGTGACTTTGTCAGATATCGCCTGGGAATAGCGTTTCAGATAGGAGATGACCATGAGATACCCGCATAGAAAACTAACCTTGCTGCTGCTTAGCATCCTCTGTATCACGATGCTGTCTGCCTGCTCGGAACAGAGCAGCCCTTCTTCAACAGCAGAAACACCTGCACAGCCTTCGGATGCTGTATCAGGAGAAACAGCGAGTGCATCACCGGAAGACCCGTTCGATGCGGAGGGAATGCATTTTTCGATGAAGAGCGGCTTCTATGACAGCGCCTTTTCGCTCACCATCACAGCGCCGGAGGGCTCTGTTGTCTACTACACCCTTGACGGGAGCACCCCGACGGCGCAGAGCCTCCGCTATGAAGCGCCCATCCCGATCTATGACCGCTCGCCGGAGGAAAACACGCTGAGTATGCACACGGACATTGCGCAGCCAGCTGCCTATGCCAAGCGCTTTCTGCCGCAGAAGCCTGTGGACAAGGCGACAGTTGTCCGGGCGGTGGCAGTGGACACAAACGGCAATGAGAGCGGCGTTGTGACGAATACCTATTTTGTCGGATCAGATGAGAAAGCGTCCTATTATCAGGATACAAAGATCGTTTCCCTCGTCATGGACGAGGGTGATCTGTTCGACTATGCGCATGGCATCTATGTGACAGGCAAGGTCTTTGATGACTGGAAGAACGGCGCTGACTACGATCCCGAAACACCGGATTTTTTCATGCCCGGGAATTATACACAGAAGGGCAGGGAATGGGAGCGTCCGGCAACGATCCAGTTCTATGAACAGGGCGGGCTTGCGGCATCGCAGACGGTCGGTATCCGCATCCACGGCGGTGCGACACGCTCCTATCCGCAGAAGAGCCTCAAAGTCTTTGCCCGCAGGGAATACGGCGCCGTAAAGCTGAGCTATGACCTGTTTTCCGGGAATGTCAAGACTAAGGCAGACGGCTCGGCGCTCACAGAATTTGACAGCTTCCTCCTGCGCAACGGCGGCAATGATGCGCAGTACACCCGTTTCAGCGACAAGCTGGTGCAGTCCCTTGTCGCCGACCGGCAGTTCCTGACACAGGGCATGGAGCCGTGTATCGTGTTCATCAACGGCGAGTTCTGGGGGCATTACGAGCTGACCGAAAAGCTCGACAAGGACTTTGTCAGCGACCATTACGGCATCCCGGGAAAGGACATCTGCATCATCAAGAAGGAAGCCCTCGAGGACGGTTCCGAAGCGGGCTTTGCGGACTGGGAGCAGCTCTGGCAGTGGATCCGGGAGACCGATCTCTCCGATCAGGCTGCCTACGACGAGCTGTGCAGCCGTGTGGACATGCAGGGCTTCATGGACTATGTGAGCACGGAGATCTACATCAACAATGCCGACTGGGGCAAGCCCAATATGGCGATGTGGAAGGCAGAGACGGTAGACGCATCGAACCCGAATGCAGACGGAAAATGGCGCTTTATCCTCTATGATACGGAATACAGCGCCGGCATCTACGGACAGGCACAGCCCGACGAGGACAGCTTCCGGAAGCTCCGGGAGAGCGGCTGTTTCCTGGGCGATCTGTTCAATGCCGCACTCTGGAACGACCGCTTCCGGGAGCAGTTCCGGGCGACTTTCCTGGAGATCGCAGAGCAGAATTTCGATGCCGACAGCGTGAATGCGGAGATCGACCGGCTTTCGGAGCGCTATCACGACATGACGATCGACACATATGACCGTTTCTGGAGCAAGATCGTCGGAGGTTACGGCGCAGAGAGCAATTACAAGGATGCGGTGGATTCGCTGCGGAGCTTCTATGCACAGAGATATGACTATATCACGGCATATCTGGAGGAATGCACCTCCAAATGACATTCATAAAAACGAAAGCGGGGGATCACCATGCACACCAGTGTGCTGATCATTGATGATGAGCCGGAGCTTGCCGAATATACGGCGAAATACTTCACCATCTCCGGCGTGCCGACAGAATTTGTCCACAATGCCGACGAAGCAAGGGCATTTTTCAAGGAGTATAGCTGTTCGCTGATCTTGCTCGACATCAACCTCGGGACGGATTCCGGCTTTGATCTGTGCAGGGAGATCCGGGAGCAGCTGAATGTGCCCATCTTCTTCATCAGCGCCAGATCCTCCGAGGATGATATGCTTTTAGCGCTCGGCATCGGCGGGGATGATTATATCTGTAAGCCCTATTCCCTCGGTGTGCTGCTGGCAAAGGTCAAGGCAGCGCTCAAACGCTATGAGGAGAGCGGCGGAAAAGCACAGGCAGAGGATGCCACGGCGCTCATCCGGCTCGGCAATGCCTGCATCGACCTGCAAAAAGCATCCGTCATCAAGGACGGTAAAGCACAGCCGCTCAAGGCGATGGAATACAAGCTGCTCGTCTATCTGCTGCACCACAAAAACCGTGTGATCCCCAAGGATGAGTTCTTTGAAAAGGTCTGGGAGACGGATTATGTCAGCGATGTGACGCTGAATGTCCATATCCGGCATCTGCGGGAGAAGATCGAGGACGACCCGAGCCATCCGCAGTACATCAGGACGGTCTGGGGCGTGGGCTTTATGCTGGAGGTCACGGCGTGAAAACAAGGTTTATCGTGCTGTATGCGGTCATTTTCCTGCTGCTGAGCATCGCCGTCACGCTGCATGTGCTGCATGGCGGAAAGGCGCAGCAGATGCCGCAGCATACGACGGAGATCAACCGGCTCCTCATCCGGCTGGCAGATGACTGGGACAGCTTCACGGCGCAGGATGCTCCGAGCGAAGCATTTGACTACGCTGTCATCGACCGGGACGGGGCGCTGCTCTTTGCCACAAGGCAGGATATTTCCACAACGATCTCCGCCGCAACGAGCCATTATGACATCATCCGGGACATTGAAAAAGACGGCGAGATCGTCGGGCGGCTCATCGTCCACAATGATGCGGAGCGGTTCCGGCGGGAAAGTGCCGCAAGAGCCGCAGGGCTGATCGGTGGACTATCACTGCTGATGTTAGCGGCATCGCTCGGCTATTGCATCTATCTGAAAAAGCGGGTCGTTGAGCCGTTCGGGAAGCTCGAAGGCTTTGCGGAGAAGATCGCCGCCGGGGATCTGGAAACGCCGCTCGAAATGGATCGTGATAACATCTTCGGCGCCTTCACGGAGAGCTTCGACATCATGCGGGAGGAGCTGAAAGCCTCCCGGCAGCGGGAAGAAGCCGCCGTGCGAAGCCGCAAGGAGATGATCGCAGAGCTGAGCCACGACATCAAGACGCCTGTTGCCTCCATCAAGGCAATGGTCGATTTTCTGGAGCTGACAACTGAGGACGAAGCGCAGCGGGAGACGCTTTCCGCCATCAACGGCAAAGCCGACCAGATCAACAAGCTCGTGTCCGACCTCTTTCATGCAACGCTCGAGGAGCTCGAACAGCTCGAAGTCCATCCGGAGGAGCTGCCCTCCTCGGAGCTGGCAAGGATCATCCTGGAGAGCGACCATCTGAAAAAGATCGTGCAAGCCGAGATACCGGACTGCGTCATCCTCGCCGATCCGCTCCGGCTCGAACAGATCATCGGCAATCTCATCTCCAACTCCTATAAATATGCCGATACGGAGATCACGGTGGACAGCCGTTTTGAAGAGCATACGCTGCTTGTGGAGCTTTCCGACAAGGGCGGCGGCGTTCCCGATGCGGAGATCGACCTCATCACCGAGAAATTCCGGCGTGGCTCCAATGCAGCAGGGAAGGACGGCGCCGGCATCGGGCTGTATCTGTCCCGCTATTTCATGACGAAAATGGGCGGGGAGCTGACCTGCCGCAACAACGGCGAGGGCTTCACAGTGGAGCTGCGGTTCGTGCTGGCATGAACATTATTACTTTACAATAAAAGCGGGTCAAGGGGGCGCAGCCCCCTTGATACTTTTTCTCCCCGCAAGCGGCGGAGGGGGTTTTACGGTGCCTGTATCTATATAGATAAATGATTGCCGATGTAATAAAACCACAGATAAAGAACAGTTAAAGAACTGACAAAGATTTTCATGATGATCTATGCTATAATAAGGTCATACAGGAAACTGTGTGACCTTTTTGCATCGAAAGGAGCAAATGCTATGGCAGAGAAAGAAGTGATCATCCGCACCGAGAAGCTGTCCAAGAGCTTTTCCGTCGGCGGCAAACAGCAGCATATCATCAAGAATTTCGATCTGGAGATCTACAAGGGGGATTTCACCGTCATCATGGGCTCCTCCGGCGCCGGGAAATCCACGCTCCTCTATACGCTGTCCGGCATGGACAAGCCCTCCCTCGGCAGGATCACCTACTGCGGCGAGGACATCACCGGCATGAATGACGACCGCCTTGCCGTGTTCCGCAGAAAGCACTGCGGCTTCGTGTTCCAGCAGATCCACCTTGTGGACAGCATGAGCATCATGGACAACGCCATCAGCACCGGAATGCTCACCGGGCAGAAGCAGAAAGCCCTGAAAGCCAAGGCGTTGGAGCTGTTCCGCCGGGTGAACATCAGCGAGGAGCTGACACGGAAATTCCCCGCACAGCTCTCCGGTGGAGAAGCACAGCGCAGCGCGATGGTGCGGGCGCTCATCAACGATCCGGACATCATCTTTGCGGATGAGCCGACCGGAGCGCTCAACAGTGCAGGCGTCAAGGCGGTGCTCAACGTCCTGACCGATATCAACAACGCCGGTCAGTCGGTCGTGATGGTGACGCATGACATTAAGTCCGCCCGCCGCGGGAATCGTATCATCTATTTGCAGGACGGCGGTATCATGGGCGAATGCGACCCGGGGAAATATGTCAGCGGCGACAAGCAGCGGCATGAGAAGATCCGGAAATTTCTGGAGGATATGGGATGGTAAAGCTCATTAAAGCCGATCTCCGCAAGGACAGGGCAGTGCTGCTCGTGT
Source organism: Oscillospiraceae bacterium (assembly GCA_024684395.1). Classification (GTDB taxonomy): domain Bacteria; phylum Bacillota; class Clostridia; order Oscillospirales; family Ruminococcaceae; genus UBA3855. The sequence continues at coordinate 6,749 of JAIKWY010000178.1, read as the reverse complement.
TTTTGCTGATCATAATATTGTCAACACTGCTGCTGCATACGGGGCTTCTGGTCTCGGATTACAGGGCTCTTTATGACAGACATGCGGAACAGACCGACCTTGCGGACTATGTTATATATGCCGATCCGGACGGCGAAGCTGTCAGTGAAATGCTGGACGGCAAGGACTATGTGGAACGCTATGCGGTGTCGGATAGCATCTATCTGCCGTCGCTGAAATTCACCACCAGCAAGGATCCGGAGGAGAAGAACGGCAAGGACTGGATGCTGCAAAGCACCGCAGATGATACCGGCATGGGCGCTCTGCTCTTTCTCGAACGGGATGACTCTGTCGCCGGAAATAAGATCTATCTGAACATGTATACTGCCTACCGGAACCGCCTGTGTGTCGGCGACAGCTTCCATATGGGATCCGATTTCGGCAGCTATACTTTCACCGTGGCAGGCATCTACCAGCACCAGTTCATGGGCAATTCCTACACCTATGCGTCAGCCATGACCGATCCGGCGGTCTTTGACGAGATAAAAGCGGCACGGGATGCAGCGATCCCGCCCGGTTCGGATGTGGCATGGCGGAAGATCGCCTATGTCCATATCCGTGACGGCTATGATCCGCAGGAATGTCTGAACGACTCGACCGAGACGCTCGTTTCGGAGCACTACACCCTCTGTCAGGGCATCACGGCGGATGAGATGCGGGATACTGCCTATACGGCGGTCGTCAATATCCTGGCGGCTTTCATGGCGGCGTTTGCAGTCATCATCATGGTCATCTGCATCATCATCATTATCTTCACGATCAACAACAATATCAGCCGGGACGTCACCAACATCGGTGCCCTGAAAGCTGTCGGTTTTACCGTGCAGCAGATCCGGGGCGCACTGACGGCGGAGTTCCTGCTGCTCGGCACGACGGGCTCCTGCATCGGCATCGGGCTTTCCTATGCGCTGTATCCCGTCCTGGAATACCTGTATATCCGGGAGATCTCCGGGCTCGTGTGGGAAAAGCAGTTCTTCCCGCTCCCGACATTCGGAGTGCTGTTCGGGGTGGCAGCAGTCATTTTTGCGGCAGCCTTTCTCTCCACAGTGCGCATCCGCAGCCTGCACCCGGCGACGGCGCTGCGCTTCGGCTTGCAGGCGAACAGCTTCAAAAAGAACCATCTGCCCCTGAGCGAGACAGACGGCGATCTGGATCTCCTGCTGGCACTCAAAAGCGCCTTGCAGAACAAGGCACAGAACATCATCATCTTCTGCATCATTCTTTCGGTCTCGTTTGTGACGATGTTCTCCTGCGTGCTGTACTACAACACAAGGGTCGATATTTCCTGCTTCCAGCGGATGGTGCAGGGCGATGTGCCGGACGGCTATTTCTACCCACGGAACACCTCCTCCGAGGCAGTCGGCGAGACGATCGCAAAGCTCCGCAGCATTGACGGCTTCACGGCTGTCTACGGGCTTGGTGCATTGTATGTGCAGGTGGAGGACGAAAAGCCCTACCTGATCTATGTGACCGATCCGGATGTGCTCAACTGCGGCATGTACGAGGGTGAGATGCTCCGGGAGGAGAACGAGACCGTTCTCGGCATCACGCTTGCCGAGCACATCGGCGCCGGTGTCGGCGATGAGATCGAGGTGCAGTACGGCGGCGAAAAGATGCGGTTCCTTGTCACAGGCTTGCAGCAGTCGGTTCTGAATGACCGGCTCTATGTGCATGAAAATGCCGCCAAAAAGCTCGGCATCCCCGTCAATTACAGCGACATCCGGATGCGTGTCGATGCGCCGGACAATGACAGGGTGGATGCGCTCCTCCAACAGGGCAAAGACCTCTGCGGCAGCGAGATCCTCAACACGGAGAACAATTTCCGCTTCCAGCACAGTGCGGACAATGTGCCGGTCTATGCCGTGGGGCTGATCGTCGTGATCCTCGTGGTGCTGAATGTGGCAACGGTGATGCTCGTCATCATGCTGCTGCTGAAAACAGTCTTTGTCAAGCGTGAGAAGGAGTTCGGCATCAAGAAGGCAGTCGGCTTCACCAGCACACAGCTCCGCTATCAGCTGTCGATCTCGCTGCTGCCGACAACGCTGCTGGCATCGGTGACTGGCACAGTGCTGGGCTACTTCGGCATCAATCCGCTCTTTGCGCTCGTGCTCAACAGCTATGGCATCAAGAACTCTGACCTCATCATCAAAGCCGTGCTGATGCTCCTGCCGGTCGCTGCGGTCACGCTGCTGGTATTTGCATGCAGCTTTCTGATGTCCGGCAGGATGAAGAAGCTGTCCGCCTATAAGCTGATACAGGAGTAAGGATGTATATATACAAAAAAGCTGCTCCGCAGAGGAGCAGCAGGATAGAGATGCGATCATTTCAGCAGTTTTCTTCGCTTCTTCAGGTATCGGATACCATAGTCTATGTCGGCAGCGACCTCCCGATTGGTCTTGCTGCCGCTTTTCTTTCGGTTGCAGCGCCAGCAGAGCACCTGTAGATTATCTGCATCGTCGCCGCTGCCGCCGGATGCGACCGGGGTGATGTGGTCGATCTCGAGCAGCAGATAATCGCCGAGACCGTCCATGTAATTATCCAGTAGCCGCTTGGAGATGCCGCAGATCTGGCAGGTCTCATCATCCCGCTCAAGGACATATTCTTTCAGCCGATTGCTGACATAGCGGCGCCGTGCGGTATCCTTGCGTTCCCGTTCCTGGCGTTTTGCATCATGCTGCGCCTTTGCCTGCCGGATCACGGAGATCAGCCATGCTATGACAAAGATGCCCAACAGCAGCGCCAGCACGATCACGACTTTGTTTTCATCATTCATATATGTGCTCATTTCTGCCGCCTGAGCGACTTCAGATAGTTCTTCTGCTCGTCGGTGATACGGTAGCTCTCACGAGCCTTCTGGATCGTTTTGTTATGTGTCCAGACATCGAGCGTCTGCCGTTCAAGGAGCGGGATGGCGGCATCATACTGCTTGGCAAGCGCTGTAGCAAAATACCACGCCCGCATCATGTTGACATAGTATTCCTCGCTCTGCACAGCTGCTGTCCATGCAAGGTATTCCGGCTGGAAGTGCTCGTTCAGGTAATGCTGCATCAGCATCCCGATGCCGAAGCGGATGGTGTAGGTGTGCTCCGATGCCATCCAGCGCCGGATCTCACCGATCAGCTCTGCCGGATGTTTTTTGAATACCTTCGGGCTGAGCTGGTCGCAGGTCGCCCAGTTGTCCACAAACGGCAGGAAGCGCTCCAGCTCGGCGAGCACGGCGCCGTAGTCCTTCATCTCGGAGATGATAAATGCATGTAGCTGGTTCTCGTCAAAATACCGATGCGGGAGCTCTGAAAGAAATCCCGCTATATTGCCCTCTTTCAGCAGCGCCTTGGCATATTTGCGAAGCTCCGGCGTCCGCACGCCGATCATGGCATCCGTTGTGTAGCCGGGGATGAGCTTCGCCTGAAAATCACGGTATTGTGTGTCATGCATCGAAAACAGGGTCTCTTGTATCGTCATGGGAGCCTCCGTTCTGCTCGTTTTGTTATAGTGAAAATATCGTCAGCATCCGAATGCCCCGAACAAGGCAGATGTCCGGAAGCAGGGCGCATCATAGAACGCATCCGCAAGCATTTCGAGGTTTTCGGCGCTGTATTCGACTTCCTTGGAGTAATTCTTGGCGGTCTGTACCATATCCGCAAAGCTGTAGGCAGAGGCATCATAGCGCCCGCAGCGCCACAGATAGCTGATCATCCAGGCGCTGACCGCTGCGAGCTTGACCTTTGAGAGGATCTCGCCGTCAAAAACGCCTTTCATGAAATAGCGGAACAGGAAATACACTGCGATCCGCCGCAGATAGGGCGCATCCTCCGGCAGCGGTTCCGGGATCACATCTGCAAGCTCGGCACAATGCTGCATGTAGGGGCGCCAGTTTGCGTCGATGGGTTCCAGCGCCTGAAAAATATGCAGCATCCCTCTAATATCGGCAGTTTCCGCTTTTGTGACGGTCTCGAATGCAGGCAGCGTGAACTGCTCGTTGTCGATGCGGGATTGCAGCTCCTCGGCAAAATCCAGCATGGCGCATATAGAGAACGGAATGCTGCCGTTTTGCAGCTGCTTCGTCATGAGCGTCCGTGCCGACAGCAGCAGCTGATACAGCTCCGGATCACAGCTGCCGCAGTCCTCATCGGGGATGAGCGCTTCGGTCAGTCTCATATCCTCTGACAGGATGATGCGTGCCGCTTCCTCGCAGCAAAGCCCGATCCCGCCTTCCTTGACGCTGCCGAACCATTCATAATAGCGGGGATGGTCGGTGCAGATCTGGCAAAGATGTGCTTCGCCCAGCTCCGTGTAGATGTCGCAGAGATTGCGGCTGTTGAGGAAGGGACAGCGCTCGTTCTCCGTCAGGATGAAGCAGCCGTCTGCGATATGGCCGCCGAGTCTCTGTCCGAATGCTCCGGGGACGGACTGGTAGTAAGCGAGCGTTTCGCTGTCGATGTCGATCTCCCAGCCGATGCAGCAATTGTCGGTGCATTGATCCGCAATGCAGCGGAATGTGTCACAGTAGGACGGGTAACGGTATGTCATGATGTTCTCCTTTGCCGGTGCGTTTCTCTTTATACAGTATAGCACAGATACGGCGAAAATGCAAGCGTTTCAGAGCCTTTGATATGCGGAAATGAAATTTCAAAAAGCGGGTCTGATGGTGCGCAGCCCCCTTCCGGCACCTTCCCCGGCGGCGGAGGGGGCTTGACAAATCTTCTCAGATCGTGTATACTAAATATGGAACAACGGAGTTTCGCCATGCAGGTGAAGCTCCGTTATTTTTTATCCAAGGAGGAACGCCCATGATATCACTGAACGACTATCTGTATGCCGGAAACACTGTCATGCGCATTCTGTATCAATATGCCCACGACCTGAAAGAAAGCGCCCACCAGTCGCACAATTCCATTGACCTTGCACACTGCAATTTTCTCATCCAGATGACCGAGCTGCTCGAACACAACGACTTCCTCACCTCGCAGTCCCACCGTATCAAGGAACTCTACAAATACATGACAGTGCAGTATCCCTATCTTGCGTTCACGTTCAAGGGACGCATCAAGTCTCTCATCCGTGCCGAGGAAAAATTCAACGGCTATATCGTGGAGTATATCTACAGTTATTTCGAGAAAAACGGCGCCTTCCCGTCAGAGGCGGACATCAAGAACCAGCTGCAATGCTTCCGTGACCTGATCGCCTACCGGATCGTGATCTCCCTCCCGAAATGCCATCCGATCGGCGAGGAGACACAGACGGAGTCCGAGCACCGCATCCTCTATGAGATCGCCAATGTGCTGCCGGAATTTCTGGAGGAGCGGGGCTTCACGGCGGAGCTCTGCGGTCTGGAGCAGAAGCTCGCTTCACCGCTGCTGCGGGAGAGCGTCAGACCGTATTACCGGGATTATATCACTAATGTTCGCCCGCATGGCTATCAGTCGCTCCATATCACGCTCTATGACAATATAGCCCGCTGCTACACGGAGGTACAGCTCCGGACAAAGGCGATGGACGATCATGCGGAGATCGGTGAGGCGAACCATTTCGGCTATGAGCAGAAGCAGGAGTCCGACCGTGCCAGACGTGCTGCCATCCCGATCGGGACATTCCCGATCTTCGACGATGCCTATGAGCGGGTACGGCTGCTCCAGGAGATCGACCTCTCCAAGGTGCAGGTGAATATGTTCACGGCGATCGACAACTACCGCATCAACGACGGCTGCGGGCTGTTCCGGGGGCGGCAGATCCTTCCGTATGAGCATCTTTCGAGATTCCAGAACGATCTGATCGACTGAAAGCTACAGCTCAGAACGAGCGCACCAGCTTGACAGGCTCCCAGATCTTGTAGAGCTCCAGCCCTGTGACGGTCATCTGGAACGGGAAGTCCGGTTTTTTCATCGCATCATAGTACCGGCGGATCTTGAGATGGTCTTTGCTGACAGCAAGCGTGATGTGCAGGTGCTGTCTCGGTTTCATCTGCATTCGTTTTTCCAATGGCGCGATCATTTCATCAAATCCGTCAGAGGGCACTGCTTCCAGCATCAGAAGCGTGCTGCCCTCCTCTCCGGAAATCCATTTCGGCTTTGTGATGAGGAGCTTGCATGTGCCGGGAAATCTGTAGCCTTCCAGGGCTTTCAGATACTTTGCATCCAGCTCCTTCTTCCAGCTGAACAATGTGACATGATGCGGCAGTATCTGATCCGCTTTTTTCCGGTCGCATGGACGTCCATACGGGATCTTATTGGCATCGGCTGCACCTGCCGCCGCCAGCATTTTCTGTAGCCGCTGATGATCCTCTTTTGCGAATCGTGTTACCAGAGTATGACCCATGAGTATCCCTCCGTTCTCGTGTTACTTCCATCATAGCACTGTTCGGCGCATTTGTCAACTGCATAAGCAACAGAACGCAGAGTAAAAGGATATACGATACAAAAATACATTTTTGAAGGCAAACCTTTCGACAGCAGTCCCCTCAGACCCGCTTTTTTCAAAATTGCTTTCCGTGCCACCGAACAGACTATTATGCTGAAAAAATAGAAAATCCACCATAAATCCCTGCTGCTTCATTCGTATACAGAAATGAAGGGGGGATCTGTTATGACCAAACGTCAAAAAATCACGCTGATCCTGTGTGTGGTGTTCGTTTCTGTGGTTCTGGTGCTCATCGTGGGTGTGGTTATGCTCGTCCGGTACAAAGCGGCTGATCTGCCGGTACTGCCTGTCTC
>JAIKWY010000158.1 GCA_024684395.1 Oscillospiraceae bacterium | reverse complement strand
CAACGGTTGGAAGAATGCCTTAATATACCCGTTGTTCAGGGCTTCTTCAAATCTGTTTACAAAATCCATTCCATGTCACCTCTAATCGAGTTATCATCATGTAAGTCTGTATGTCCTGATAAAATCCTTTTCATTCGCGCTGTCAGCAATGTATTTGAGCAGTATCTCTGCACAGGCTCTACTATCGCTGTCTGCCTTGTGGTGATCCAGAGGGACCCCGTAGTAATCGCATAAGATATTCAGGTTGTGCTTCATCCCCGGCAGGAGCTTGCGCCCGGCTTGGACGGTACAGAGAAAGCGCACTGACTTCTTCCATGTGATGTCGTAAGCCCCAAGACACGCCTTCAGAACGGACAGATCAAATACTGCATTGTGGGCAACAAGGATACCAGACTCCATCATCGGCTGGATTTCTTTCCACAGAACTTCAAACGTCGGCGCGTCCTTAACCGTTGCAGCACTGATTCCGGTCAGTTTCGTGTTGAAAGGATCAAAGTCAACCTCTGGATTTACATATGAGGAAAAGTTATGTAGGTCGGAATGATGAGCTTTCCGCCGGGTTTGCATACGCGCAGCAGTTCCTTCACAGAAAGTTCCAGCTCATCGAGCAGATGAATGACATTTCCGGCGACGACTTTATCAAACCGGCAGTCGCGGCATTTGAGGTGCATCAGATCTGCATACCGAAATCTGGCGTTATCAAATTTTGCGCACTTCTGTGCGGCTTGTTTCAGCATTCCTTTTGAAAGATCAGTCGCGATCAGCAGTTTGCATTTCGGCGCGATATACTGACTGATCGCACCCGTTCCGCAAGCGCACTCCAGTACAATGTCGGATGGGGAAATATCATTCGCTACCGCCTTGCCTGTGTTACGATAAACGCGGCTGTTGTAAATTACTTCAAAAAAGTCATAGACAGGTGATACAGTATCCCAAAAAGTAAGAAACCTCCAAATAATCCTTTGCTGAAACAATCCGTATCAATGCAGTAAAAGTGATGCAATACCTGCAATGATTGCCGCCAGAACCGGAAAGCCGATCATCGTTCCGACCCATTTCCGGATAGCCGTTTTACGGGGGATATACGGCTGTAAATCCTCTGTGCCGAAGATTACCCACGCTTTGGTACGCCCTACCCAGAACCAGTCAATGAAAATGCGGTCAAACAGATTCATAATGTACAGGATGGCGGTCATCTGCCAGAAACCTTCCCAGAATCCTCGCGCACCGTTCAAGCCGTAAACCATTGCCGGCACGACTGTGAGCATTGGGACAAGCAGCAAGGCTCTTGTGATTTTCGCCGTTTTCTGAATCTTTTCTCTGGTCGTCAATCCAAGCTCCACGACTTTGTCCTGCACGTCCTGCTCGTAAAAAACGACCAGACCAACCGGTCCGTTTGCGATGCCGACCACGCAGATGAGCAGCAGCCAGAATGCCATCACAAGCCCTTCCAAAAGAATGATCATTTGGATGCTCCTTTCGTTTTGTTTGTTGGATAGACAATATCAGCATATCAAACTCTATTCTTCATCTTGTTCAACAGCATGGCAGAGGCATAAACGGATCGTTTCCATCAAGCTCTCTACTGCGCCCTTCTGATGCTCACTCAGTTCCTCACTGCAATACACATCATTCGGCAGACAGCACAGGCTCTCACGATCCTCCTCGGATTCAAAGTCACTGATGTAAGTGACTTCTCCGTCCTTGATCTGGAATGCTGCTTTCGCCGCATTACCGTTCCAGGAAACAAGGACATAGACTGTATATTCCCAAGGATAAATTTCTTTGAATGCTACTTCCGCCACATATGTATCAGTCACCTCATAGTCATCCTCGGGGTCTTCGGACTCGTCATCATCCCAGTAATTCAGGAAAATGTCGATTTGTGTTGTACCGAGTGTCATCAGCTCGACCCACGACTTTACTTCGGTTTCATGATAGGATTCCTGTGGGTAGATGTAGAACGGAGTGTCCGTGTATTCTTGCATCTCTTCACAGAATATCGTCATAAGAGTTATCATATCCATAATGGTAGAATCCTTTCTGTCTCCATATGTTTTATTTGATGCAACGCAGTAATAATGCATTTACACATCCGAAGAGGGTGTCCTGTTGCTGTTAAGATGGCTCTGGGGCAGTTAGATCTCCGAGATCTCATATCGGCGGATTCCTATGCTTACTGCAACCTCCCAAGCTCCCGCGTCAATCTGCGTATCTCTTCCTTCTTTTCCGCATATTCTGTGAAAATCGCAACAACATCTTCATCGTTCTCAAATGTCGGACGGGCTTTGAACTTCTTGTTCAGAACGAAGGATTTTTCCATCTCCGGGAACCTGGCTGTGATCATATCCGCATTCTGTCTAATGACGGTTCCGACGCCATACTGCTCAGAGGTAACCTGCACATCCAGAAGCGAGATCTCCTCACATTCTGCGCACTGCTGTTCCAGTTCAGCAATCTCGGATTCCAGAGCGCTGATCTTTTCCAGTCGCTCAGCTTTAAGCATTGCAGCTTCTTCGGCTGAAGCCCTGGATCTGTTGGGCTTTCTGGCTGGCTTCTGGGTGACAGGCTTGGTAAGGCCCTTATAGAAATTGTAGGTATTGCAGCAATACATCAGATCAAATGCCAGCAGGTGCAGGCTATGATCCGCATAGTAACCGTCGGTCAGCCTTGCAAAATGCTTTTCCAGCAGACTCTCATGCTCCTTCAGGGCTTCGACGATC
>JAIKWY010000155.1 GCA_024684395.1 Oscillospiraceae bacterium | reverse complement strand
TCTCACCGGCGACATTATAGAAGAAATGGTCATCCTTCATGACGGTGAAGCAGTCCCGTCCGTCCGGGCGGTTGTGGTCGCAGAGGATCGTCATTTCCTCGGCACGCACCTGCGCATAATCGCATACCACCGGCAGGACAGTCAGCTCTGACAGACCGTTGGCGGCACGCTCATTATTCACGAGGTTCACGATGATCTCCGTATAGTCCTTTAACACCTCAGCATCCGGTGTCTGCGCTGCGGCGCCGGCAGCCAGCGGCATGCTGCACAGCGGTGCTGCTGCGAGGATCGCCGTCAGCAGAGCAGCCGTCAGTTTGCGGTATACTTTCATACTAACACTTCCTTTCTCAAGCATACTAAAGGGCATCTCTAAAAACCTTCCATTTTACTTTTCTGCGAAAAGCAAAATGGCTTAGGCATGGGGCTCCGTCCAAAACCCCGCCTCTAAAAACATAGTTTTTAGAGGTACCCTAAAAACGTTTACAGCATCTCTTTAATACTATTTTAGCACCCCGCTTGCCAAAAGTCAAGCATATTTTATGAACAAAACTGGTCAAAATGTCCTGAATTATGAATTGGATCTCTATTTTTCCGAAAATCACTTTTCTTTTGCCGGAAAGTATGTTATAATAGTAACAATGATACCCGCCGTCTCAGGCGGAAAGAATACAGGAGGTCTCATTATGCGTGCAGTCATCACAGTCATCGGTAAGGATACCGTCGGCATCCTTCATAAAGTCAGCGGCATCTGTGCCGGTCATAACGTCAATGTCATCGAGGTGACACAGAGTGTCTTACAGGATATGTTCGCCATGATCATGCTGGTGGATATTTCCGGCATCAAGGGCGATTTCTCTGCTCTGAGCGATGAAATGACCGCTCTCGGCAAGAACGAGGGTCTCGCCATCCATTGTATGCACGAGGATATTTTCAATTCGATGCACCGCATCTAAGCGGGGAGCCCCTGTTGGCATCATTCGCCCAATGTGCCTTACGGCGCAAAGGGCGAATAGGAACCACCCGGATCTCAGCGAAAGAGCATTTTTCAAATAATACCGGGGTTTTTAGGGGCGGAGCCCCTGAAGGGGTCGCAGGGCGCAGCCCCGTCCCCCCCAGCGCCCGGAGCGCAACGAACGGGCGCCCGCTTCGCACATCAGAGCTAATCTTACAAGGAGTGAAACCATGCTGAATACATTTGATATTCTGGAAACCATCCGGATGATCCAGGATGAGTGTCTGGATATTCGTACTATCACAATGGGCATATCTTTGCTCGACTGCATCGACCCGGACATCGACAAGGCATGTGCCAAGGTCTACAACAAGATCACCACGAAGGCAGCCCGTCTGGTCGAGGTCGGTGAGCAGATCGAGAAGGAGTACGGCATCCCGATCGTCAACAAGCGCATTTCCGTGACGCCGATCGCCATGCTGGCGGCAGCCTGCCCGGATGCCGATCCGGTACAGTTCGCCCTCACCTTGCAGAAGGCAGCGGACACCTGCCGGGTCAACTTCCTCGGCGGCTATTCTGCGCTGGTACACAAGGGCTTCAGTGCCGGTGATCTGGCGCTCATCAAGTCCATCCCGCAGGCACTGTCCCTGACGAACAATGTCTGCTCCTCCGTCAACATCGGCTCCACCCGCAGCGGCATCAACATGGATGCAGCGGCGCTGATGGGGCAGATCATCCTCGAATCCGCCAAGATCACGGCAGACCGTCAGTGCATCGGACCGGCTAAGCTCGTGGTATTCTGCAATGCCGTAGAGGATAATCCCTTCATGGCAGGCGCCTTCCACGGCGTGGGTGAGCCGGACTGCGAGATCCATGTCGGCGTATCGGGTCCGGGCGTTGTCCGCTCGGCTGTGGAGAAGTACCCGGATGCCTCCATCGACGAGATCGCGGATGTCATCAAGAAGACGGCGTTCAAGATCACCCGTATGGGTCAGCTCGTCGGCGCAAGAGCCTCCCGGATGCTCGACGTGCCGTTCGGTATCGTGGATCTGTCGCTGGCACCGACCCCGGCAGTGGGCGACTCCGTGGCACACATCCTCGAAGGCATGGGTCTGGAGCAGTGCGGCACGCACGGCACGACCGCAGCGCTGGCACTCCTGAACGATGCCGTAAAGAAGGGCGGCGTTATGGCGTCCTCGAATGTCGGCGGTCTGTCCGGCGCCTTCATCCCGGTCTCTGAGGATCAGGGCATGATCGACGCAGCCGTTGCCGGCACGCTCTGCCTTGAAAAGCTCGAAGCCATGACAGCGGTATGCTCCGTGGGTCTGGATATGATCGTCGTTCCCGGCGACATCACCGCCGAGACGCTCTCTGCCATCATCGCAGACGAAGCCGCCATCGGCATGGTCAACAACAAGACCACAGCCGTCCGCCTGATCCCCGCCGTGGGTCTCCAGGAGGGCGAGATGCTCGAATTTGGCGGTCTGCTCGGCTCCGGTCCCGTTATGCCGATCAACCGCAAGTCCCCGGCAAAGTTCATCGCCCGTGGCGGAAGGATCCCGGCACCGATGCATAGTATCAAAAACTAAGCAGCGTGACGCTGCACCCGAGTTGCTTCGAGGAGGACAGTGCTCCTTTTCCACAACCGCAATGCGCCTTGCTTCGCAGTGCGCAAAGCTGAGCATTTCAGCACATCGCAGCGAAGCTGCTCTGATGCAGTTCATTTGCGTTTCAACTTATGGTGCACATCAAGCATACACAAAAATGCCGGAGCAAATCGCTCCGGCAGATCATTTTCTGTTACTTTTTCTTCCTGCCCAAGATCCTCGGTTTGAGCCATTTCCGGTAGAGCACCATCATATTGGTCAGCGAGAGGTCATACATCAGGAAGAACGGGTTGAGGATCGCCAGCAGGATCGTTCCGCCGTATTTTCCCCACTCCGCAAGAGATTCCACCAGCTCTGTCAGCCCGAACACATAGACCGTGAAATTGTAATAGGCGACCATGCAGAGGTTGAAGAAGAGCAGCTTGACGATCAGGCGCAGCCATTTCGTCGGGATCCGGTTGATGTAGAGCTTCAAAATGGGATAACAGCCGAAGAACATGATGAAGATGAGCGCTGCCTCCTTGTCGAACGTCACAAAGAGCGAAAGCAGCCCGACGGCAAAGTAGGTCAGCCATGCCCACTCCGTCCCGACCTCCTCCACCACGATCAGCAGGAGCAGTCCTGCCAGCATCGGGAGCACGAGGTACAGCAGCGGGAACACGCCCGTCAGGAACATCCCCATCAGGCAGAATGCGGATACGATGCCGCCCAGTGCGACACGGTAGCTGATGCGGTCTATGGCAGTCCCCCCCTTTCACGTTGATCATCCTTTTCTATTGTACCAGTTTCTGCCCGTTTTGTCAAGGAGGCGGTTCGTTTTGGAGAAAAAGCAGAGCTACAAGGGCATTCTGCTCATCATTCTGTCGGCGTTCTGCTTTGCGTGGATGAATGCCTTTGTGCGGATGGCAGGCGACCTGCCTTCGGTGCAGAAGAGCTTCTTCCGCAATGCCGTGGCGCTCGTCATTGCAGCGCTGACCTTGCTGCGGGAGCGCAAGGATTTCCATTTCCCGAAGGAGGGCATGGGCTTTCTGATCCTCCGGGCGGCGTTCGGCACCATCGGCATCCTCTGCAATTACTATGCCGTGGATCATCTGGTCTTGTCGGATGCTTCCATGCTGAACAAGATGTCGCCGTTCTTCACGATCTTATTCTCGTGGCTGCTGCTCAAAGAGAAGCTCAAGCCCGCACAGGCTGCGGCAGTGCTGACGGCGTTCGGCGGGAGCCTGCTCATCATACGGCCGTCGCTCAATTTCTCGGACTTCTCCGCATCACTGGCGGGGCTCTGCGGCGGCATGGCAGCAGGTGCGGCATATGCGATGGTGCGCATCCTCGGACAGAAGGGCGTGAGCAAGACCTTCATCGTGCTGTTCTTCTCCGGCTTTTCGTGCCTTGTCACGCTGCCATTCCTCCTCTTTGATTTTCACCCGATGACATGGGTGCAGCTCCTGCTGCTGCTCGGTGCGGGACTTGCCGCTGCCGGCGGACAGTTCTCCATCACGGCTGCCTACTGCTATGCACCGGCGAAGGAGATCTCGGTCTATGACTACTCCCAGATCATCTTTGCCACCTCGATCGGCTTTCTGCTGTTCGGCGAGATCCCCGATCTCTGGAGCTTTATCGGCTATGCCGTCATCATCCTGGCAGCTGTCGGCATGTTCTGGTACAACAATATCTATCACAAAGAGAAGACCTGATCCAAGCCCCGGAGCACATCCGGGGCTTGTTTTGTGGATACAGCAAGGTTGCACGCTTCTGCCCTTCCCATAGAAACAGGGGGGCAGCGGGGCACAGCCCCGCCCATAATCCTCCCCCATTGGGGGAGGTGCCGCCGAACGGCGGCGGAGGGGGCGGCTTGCCGGGGTTCTTCCCCAAAATCCCAAAACGTCCGTATGAACACACGACTGTCAGGGCAACAGCATTTACCCTTCTCTTCGCCAAATGCGAAGAGAAAAGGGGGCAGCGGGGCGCAGCCCCGCCTAAAATCCTCCCCCATTGGGGGAGGTGCCGCCGAACGGCGGCGGAGGGGGGCAGCTTGCCGGGGTTCTTCCCCAAAATCCAAAAACGTCCGTATGAACACACGACTGTCTGCCGCACTTGACAAAAAAACGCATATGATGTATACTTTATTATAGTTGCCGCTGCGTTGCGCAGCGTGTTGTATCATGATTCAGGAGTATATATATGATCAGTTTTAATGTTCCGCTCGTCATCGGTAACGAGATGGATTATATCAAAGAAGCCATCGGACAGAAGCGCCTGTCCGGTGACGGCGAGTTCACCAAGCGCTGCTGCCGGCTGATGGAGGAGCGCTTTCAGGCGAAGCATGTGCTGCTGACGACAAGCGGCACCAGTGCGCTCGATATGGCAGCGATCCTGTGCGATTTCCAGCCCGGGGATGAGGTCATCCTCCCGAGCTACACCTTTTCGAGCACTGCCAATTGCGTGCTCCTCGGACGTGCAACACCGGTCTTTGTCGATGTCCGTCCGGATACCATGAACATCGACGAGACCAAGATCGAAGCTGCCATCACGCCACGCACCAGAGCCATCATTGCGATGCATTACGGCGGTGTCGCCTGTGAGATGGACACGATCATGGATATTGCAAGACGGCATCATCTGCGGGTAATCGAGGACGCTGCACAAGGTGTCATGGCAAAGTACAAGGGGCAGTATCTCGGCACGATCGGCGACCTCGGATGCTTCTCCTTCCACGAGACCAAGAACTACTCGATGGGTGAGGGCGGTGCGCTCCTTGTCAACCGGGAAGCCGACTACGAACGAGCCGAGATCCTGCGGGAGAAGGGCACCAACCGCTCCAAGTTCTTCCGCGGCGAGATCGACAAATACACCTGGGTGGATCTCGGGGACAGCTATCTGCCCAGCGAGATCAACGCCGCCTATCTCTGGGGACAGCTCCAGATGCTCGATGCGGTCAATGCGGACAGACTGCACACCTATGCCGCCTACCGGGAGGCATTCACACCGCTCGCAGAGCAGGGGCTTGTGGAAATACAGGCGCTCCCGGAGGACTGCGAGAACAACGGGCATCTGTTCTATCTCAAGCTGCGGGATTTGGAGGAGCGTACCGCCTTTATCCGCCATATGAAGGCGGCGGGCATCATGGCGGTGTTCCACTATGTGCCGCTGCATTCCGCCCCCGCAGGACTCCGCTACGGGCGGTTCGCCGGCGAGGATATCTACACGACCAGAGAGAGCGAACGTCTGGTGCGTCTGCCGATGTATTACGGTATGACGACGGAGGACCGGCAGCAGGTCATCGCCACGGCGCTGGGATTCTTTGCAGATGGAGGCGTTCACGATGCCTGAGGAGAAAACTATGAAGCACCCGCTGCTTGCGGTGTTTGTCACGGCATTCCTGCTGTTTCTGGTCAGCATTTCCCCCATCCTCATCAGCTCCGGGGGCGTTTACCTCTGGGCGGGCGATTATGATGAACAGTCGATCGTCTTCGTGGAACGGATCCACCGGCTGCTGCACAGCGGCGAGGGGCTGCCCGCCTATGACTGGGGCTCCTTTTTGGGCATGGATTTTCTGGCATCCTATGCGGATTTCCTGTTCTCGCCGTTCAACTGGCTGCTGTTCATGCTGCCCTACAGCATCGTCCCCTATGCGCATACCTTCGTAGCGGCGCTCCGGGTCGGGCTGGCAGCCGTCACGGCATATCTCTATTGCCGGCAATATCTCAAAAAAGACCACAGTGCATTCCTCTGCGGTCTGCTGTATGCTTTTTCCGGGTATCAGCTGTTCAACATGGTATTCCAGTTTTCGGACAGATACCTGATGTTCCCGCTGCTGCTCTATGCCTTTGACAAGCTGGTCATCGACCGCAAGCCTCTGCTGTTTGCGCTGCTGCTGGCGATCAACAGCCTGATGAGCACCTATTTCACATGGATGATCTGCGTCAACATCCTGATCTACTTCATCGTCCGGCTTGCGACAAAGACGTATCCCCGTCTGACGGTGAAGCTGTTCCTGCGGGTGGCGATCGAAACATTCGGCGGTGTCTTTGCAGGCGCCATGACGATGATCCCGGGGCTGCTGGTGCTGTCCGGCAACAAGCGTGCTTCCAATTTCATCTTCGGCAGCGACCTGATCGCCTATGAGAATGACGGCGTGATCCTGCGCATCCTCCAGTCCATGTTCTTAGCGCCCGACATCTGCCGGAACGGCTGGTATTTCAAGGACGAGCAGCTCAGCATGTCGCCGCCTACGCTGTTCATCCCGCTGTTTCTGGTGGTCGGCGTCGCCTTTATCTGGCGACAGAACAAGAAGGCATGGTACAGCATTCTGCTTGATGTGCTCGCTGTGATCGCCTGTGTTCCGGTGCTCAACAGCCTGTTCTCCGCCTGCAACAAGAATTACTATGCCCGCTGGATGTTCATGCCGATCCTCATCATGATCCTGATGACCGGCAAATACCTCGACCGGTTCGAGGAGGTCAAGCCCAAGACGGAGCTGAAGGTCTGCGCCGTGATCCTGGGCTTCTGGATCCTCTACGGCGTCTATGCGGTCTTTTTCGTGGAGCCCACGTTCATGCTCTGCCAGTACTACTGGCTCGTGGCAGCGGCATGCTCTGCGCTCGGTCTGGTGACGCTGTTCCTCTTCCACTATCCGCATCCGAAGCTGAGATTCCTCAGCTTCCGCTACAGCAAACCGCTCACCTGCCTGTTCTGCGCACTGCCGTTTTTCGGCTTCACGCTGTCTCTGACGATCGCCGAGCCGTATGACTATGTGCCGAGGGAGATCGCATCCGTCTGGAACGATTTTGAGCCGGTCGATCTCGGGGATGACAGCTTCTACAGAACGTCCTCCTGCTCCTACTCCGAGAACAACAAGTCCATGATGTGGGACTATCCGACGCTCAACGCCTTCAATTCCATGATCACGCCGGACACCTGTGACTTTTTCGATACGGTCGATGTCAGATGCACCCAGAGCGTCAAGATGGACAAGGATGACTATGCACTGTGCAGCTTCCTGTCCTCGAAATATGATCTGTACTACAACAAGAACCTGACCGGCGGCATCGAAGTTCGCCCGGAGGATCTGCTGATCTCCGTGGAGGGCTTTGAGATGAAACAGGTCTGCCACCGCTATGTCATCTACGAAAACAAGGGCTATATCCCGATGGGCTATACATTCGACTACTACCTGCCCGATGCATCGGTAGAGGACAAGTCGGTCGAGGATCTTGTCATGGAACAGATCGCCTCCACCGGGATCCAGGAGGATGAGCCGGAGCTGACCCACAAGGAAAAGCAGCGGCTGCTCCTGAAAGCCATCCGCCTGTCGGAGGAGCAGATCCGGAAGTACAGCTTCCTCGAAAGGCTGCCGGAGGCGCTCGAACAGGACACTTCCGTGGCGACCTACTACAAGGACTGCGAAGCCCGTGCCGCAAGCGCCTGCTATGCATTCGAGCCGAACGGTCACGGCTTTACCGCAAAGATTGACCTGCCGCAGGAGAACCTCGTGTTCTTCTCCGTCCCCTATACCAAGTATTTCAAAGCCTATGTGGACGGTCAGCCCGCTGAGATCGAGCGTGTGTTCGACGGTCTGACTGCCGTGTATGTCCCGGCGGGCGACCACAGCATCGAGTACCGCTATGAGATCCCGGGCTTCCGGACAGGCTGCATCGTTTCCGGCATCTGTGCCGGTGTGCTGCTGCTCTATACGGCGATCGACCTGCTGCGCAAGCACAGCAGAAAGCGCCGTCAGCCGGCTGCCGCATAAGGAGTGCATATGATGGCAAAGAACACACGCTATTTCCTGCTGCTGCAGCTCCTGATGCTGATGATGTCGTTCAGCGGCGTGGTCTCCAAAACGGCTGCCGGGGAGGAGTTCCTGTCGGTCAGATGGATCCTGCTGTATGGGCTGCTGCTGCTGATTCTGGCGCTGTATGCCGTTTTCTGGCAGCAGCTCCTGAAGCATATCATGCTGAGCGTTGCCTATGCCTGCAAATCGGTCACAGTCGTCTGGGGCATGATCTGGGGCGTGGTATTCTTCGGCGAAACGCTCACGTTCAAGCAGATCCTCGGCGGCGTGCTCGTCATGGCGGGCGTGCTGCTCGTGGCAGTCGGAAGGAGGGATCCGGATGACGACGCTGACTAAGTATGCGCTGCTGCTCGTGCTCAGCTCGCTGATCTCGTCCTTCTCGCAGGTGCTGCTGAAAAAGTCCGCCGGCAAGGAGTACCCCTCCAAGCTGCGGGAGTACCTGAACTTCCCCGTCATCACGGCGTACACCGTATTTTTCCTCTGCACGCTGCTGTCCATGTACGGGCTCAAGGTCGTGCCGCTTTCGATGTCGCCGCTGCTCGATGCCACGGGGTATATCTTCGTGACGATCCTCAGCTTTGTATTTTTCCGGGAGATCCCCACCAAAAAACAGCTCCTCGGTCTGGGGCTGATCTTAGCGGGGATCGCTGTGTATGCGTTGTAGGAAGGAGTATGTATGGATATTTCCGTTGTGATCCCGGTCTACGGCTGCCGTGCGGCGCTGCCTGCGCTCCATGAGCGGCTGACCAAGGCGCTCTCGGAATGCGTGGAGACCTATGAGATCATTCTGGTGGAGGACTGCTGTCCGCAGCACTCCTGGGAGAGCATCCGGGAGATCTGCGCACAGGATCCGCATGTGAAGGGCATCCACTTTTCCCGCAATTTCGGACAGGCGACTGCCGTCACAGCCGGGGTTGACCAGAGCTGCGGGGACTGGGTGGTCGTGATGGACTGCGACCTACAGGATCGCCCGGAGGCGATACCGGCGCTTTATAAAAAGGCGCTGGAGGGCTATGACGTGGTCTTCGCACGCCGCATCGCCCGGAAGGACTCCGCCCTGACACTGGCGCTGTCCCGGGCATACTACCGTGTCTATAGCTATCTTGCGGATACCAAGGTCGATCCGTCCATCGGCAATTTCAGCATCGTCAGCCGCAGCGTGATCGACAACTACTGCAAAATGCGGGAGCACGGGCGGGCATATGAGGTCTTCATCCGCTGGATCGGCTTCCGGCAGACCGCCATCGACCTCGAAACGGAGGAGCGCTTTTCGGGCAAATCGTCCTACAACCTCCGGAAGAAGCTGCGCTTTGCCGCCACACTCATCACCTCCTTCTCCAACAAGCCCCTGCACCTGATGATCCGGTTCGGCGCACTGGTATCGTGCCTGTCGTTCATTTATATTGTGGTGCTGGTCATCCAGAAGCTGCTGGGCTATGATTACCAGATGGGCTGGCCGTCCATGATCGCCTCCGTCTATCTGATGAGCGGTATCATCCTCAGCGCCATTGGCATGGTGGGTATCTATATCGGCAATATCTTTGAAGAAACAAAAAACAGACCGCTCTATGTCATTGCCGAGACATTGAACTGTCAGAAAAAGGAGACATTATGAAGCATACATTGGTGATCATCGGATCTTTAGATGAAAATATCATTTTAGCAAAGACTGCCAGGCAGCGTGGCTACCGTGTCGTTATCTGTGACGGGTACGCAGACGGACCCGCACGGCAGTATGCGGATGCATCCTATACTGTCCCGGTCAGGGATACAGACCGCATTGCACAGATCTGCAAAGACGAGGGTGCTGACGGCATCATCGGCTGCTTCTCCGATCTGGTCATGGAGATGGTCACGGAGATCGCCGCAAAGGCAGGGTTGAAATGGTATATCACACCTGAGATGCTTCCCTTCTACCGTGATAAATTTGAGGCGCACAAGCTGATGCACAGCGTCGGCATCCGTGTACCGGCATACTGTCTGGTGCCGGCGGATGATATTCTGGAAGCACTCCGCACGCTCCGGCTCCCCATCGTCATCAAGCCGCTGAGCGGATGGGGCTCCAAGGGTATCTATATCATCCACAATGAGGAGGAATTTCATAAGCTTGCTCCGCAGGTGCGGGAAGCCTTCGGCACCTCGGAGATCCTGGCAGAGGAATACATCCCTGCCCACGAGCACAATGCCATCTGCTATGTCACCGAGGGCAAGGTCAACAGCATCTGTATCGGCGACCGTGCAAGGAATCCTGCCGTCGGGAACGGCATCCCGATGCTGAACCGGATCATGTATCCCTCAACACACATGGAAGAGCTGTACCCGAAGGTCCTGAAGGTCATGCAGACCTTCATCGAAGCAACCGGGCAGACAAGCGGTCCGCTGGCGATGCAGTTCTTCTATTATCAGAACGAAGTGGTCGTCTGCGAGATTGCTGGCCGTTTTCTGGCGCATGAGCTTGAGATGATCAACCGTTACAGCGGTCTGAAGCTTGAGGAGCTCCTGCTCGATTACGTCTATGACGAGGAACACAACACCGAAGTGTTCCGGAAGTACCGTCCTTCGCCGGAAAGGCCCTGCGCGGGACTTTACATGCTGTGCAGACACGGAGAGCAGATCGCTGACATGGAGGCTGCCTATACCCTGCAGCAGGATCCCCATGCATTTGTCACCACGCAGTTCTACAAAACAGGTGAGACAGTGGACAACCACAGCAGCAAGTGCTATTTTACACGGTATTATCTCTATGCAGATACCTTTGAGGAAATGGACGAGGTCACGGAGCGCTTTTTCAGAGAGTTCCGGATCTATAACGAAAAGGGCGAAAATATTGCCTATGAATTCATCCTTGAAAAGATGTGGCAGTAATACATTGGAAAGAGAGTGTGAACATCATGAAAAAACTGATCGTCTATTATGCAGGTGAATGGGCTGAAAGGCTCCTGACAGTGGAGCGTTACAAGGAGGTCGCCTATTTCATTGAGGATGCGCCGCAGGCAGAAAACACGGATTTCTGGGGGATCGGTGCTGCCAAGCCCATCTATACGCCCGATGTCCTGCAAAAAGAGGATCCGGAGGAGATCGTCATCATCATCTCGGACAACGTGCGCTGCAAGGATGCCAAGACTGTATTGGAGGGCATGGGCTTCCGGGAGAATTACCACT
>JAIKWY010000147.1 GCA_024684395.1 Oscillospiraceae bacterium | reverse complement strand
GCGGATATACCTATACAGTAGATTACATGCTGACAGAATAGGAGTGATACTATGGCGCAGCAGTCGCCCCGTCTGGGTCTGGTAAAACCGGATCTGGACGATAACTATAATATCGTGTCGTTATAGACGCCGATATTATAGTTATCGTCCAGATCCGGTTTTACCAGACCCAGACGGGGCGACTGCTGCGCCATAGTATCACTCCTATTCTGTCAGCATGTAATCTACTGTATAGGTATATCCGCCCACGAGGTCATCACCAACGATTTGGATGTTTAGCTTACCGGATTGCGAATCGTAGCTTGTATATACTCCAACAGGGCCCCCAATTCCATATTCCGGCTGCAATCGTAGCGTTGCTATACAATATGGATTCGTAAAACCCGGAACATCCACAAATACAGTGGCACGACGTGCGCCACCTATCAGCGTAGCCCTGCCGATAACTGTGTTTGACACACGGTTAAATACTGCATCCATCTGTGCGCCTGTAAAAGCTGATGTATACGACATCAGATCACCTCCAAAGTACCGCAGGACGTCATCTCCGCTGACAGTCCTCCGTCAAATTCGTACCGCAGCTCTGTGATGACCGCCTCACATCTGCCGGGTGTATAATCAAACCGGTCGCCGAGATCCCACCGTGGATCGCCGAGCCGCTGATAAAACACTGCCGGTCTCCACGAAATGTGCGAGAGCTCAAACAGGATCCGGTTCAGACGCTGCTGTGTCATCCACGGGCAGCGGAACTCAACCGCTGTCTCCTGGTTTCCACAGGTGAGCGTCTCCTGATCA
The DNA here is from genome assembly GCA_024684395.1 of Oscillospiraceae bacterium. Taxonomy (GTDB): domain Bacteria; phylum Bacillota; class Clostridia; order Oscillospirales; family Ruminococcaceae; genus UBA3855. The sequence continues at coordinate 36,622 of JAIKWY010000147.1, read as the reverse complement.
CTGACAACGCAGGTCAGACCATTGATCTTCTGGTCTATGTCACCGATCTGCGGCGTGTCTATCGTGTTTACGTTGAGCGTGTGCTTAATATCCCCGGTAAACTCCACGGTGTATCTGCCGTTCCGATCCAGCAGCCCGTTGCCGCCGGACATGGCGGCGATACCGCCGAGAACATCACGGCAGGTAAGACCGGCAACGTCCTCCGCTGCGATCGTAAAGCTGTATTCTGCGCTGACGAGGATCTCCTCGTCGTCAGAGCCGTGGACAGGCTGCCTGCCTGCCTCGATCAGGTTGCCGGTAGATACAGGGACTCTCCCCGGGATGCCGAGCTGTCGCAGCACGTCCTCTGTCACAGCGACGGAGGACGCCGGAAACTCGATCTCCGGGTCGTATAGCGCGTCAACGGCATACAGCTTGTCAAACGCCGTGACCTTGACTGCACTGCCCTCCGTTACCGCCCGGCGTACCTCGTACACCCCGAACGGGATGTAATAGTTTTCGAGCGGCGTCCCGTCGATGTCTTTGGTCGGCGGCAGCGTCGCGATCTCCCTGTGCGTGTACGTTGTGAGCTCTCCGTGCGTCCACTGCCCGACCGTTGCCTGGGATGCCGGGTCTGTGTTCGTGCCGTCCAGATCGAGCAGATACAGGTACAGCGCAAACACGTCGCCGCGTTTCGGGACGTACCCGTTGCAGATCTTGATCTCTGCTTTGCGGGACAGCACGCCCCCGATCTGTACGGTGTCGGTCTCTGTCTGGGCGTGCTCGATCGTGACTCTGCCGATGTCCTGTCCGCTCAGTGTCCGCTCTACAGTCTCACCATCTGCCGCCAGGAAGTCAAGACGCGCCCGGAACGTGCGGCTGTATGATGTTACCGCATTATTTACTACGGTATTATCTATCACGTACATGGCGGCCTCCTACTGCTGGATAAACTCGAGCTTGACGCCCTCGAAAACGTACTTTTGCCGCTCCTTATCCCACCGCTTGACCTGATAGGTAGGTGGCGGGATATAACACACCATGCTCTTCTGGTTGCCGCCGAACGGGAAGTCCAGGCGCCAGAACGGCACAGTCGTATCTGTTAACGCGATCAGCGGCTGCACCTCGTCCTCGTCGAGCTGGTCATAAGTGATCGACACGGTATATTTCCGCGCGATGACGTCCCCCACGAAAAGGCCTGTCGAGCTGCTGCGCCCCGCGTTTTGCGACCAGATGCGCTCCGGTGTGATGCTAACACCGTTTTCCGCTGGTGTTGGCAGCGTGCAAACCGTTGTATAATCCATCTGTTTTACAACAAACTGAGGACTCTGGCTCATCTAACCACCTCCGGCTGTAGCGGGTTTTTGCCTGTCATGCGGATGCTGTCCTTGTTCAGGCGGACGACTGTCTTGTAGATCTGCTTGCCGTCCAGATCAGCCCGCAGGTTGACCGTGATGTCTCCACCAGTGCCGCCTGCCTCTTGTAGTGCCTCAGACACTGCCTTCTTGATCGTGGATAGCGGGGAGACGACCTCCGGCTCCCGTTTGTTATCGCCGAGCACTGCCAGGAACTCGCCATAGTTGGCGGGGACGGCAGTGCCCTGTGCGAGTCTCGGGATCTCCGGGATGTTGATGGTCGGCAGCCAGTTAAACGGGTAGAAATCGCCCCAGGGTGTCCAAAGTTCCCACCCTCTGAGGGCATTGATCGCCGTATTCACCGTCTCGAACGGTCTCCGCAGCGTGTTATTGATGCCGTTGATCAGCCCGTTCACGGTCTGCTTGAAGATCGTGTCAATGCCGGCCTGGATACCCTCGAAGACGGAGCCACCCCTGCTGAACACGTTCAGCACGTTCTGCCATGCCTGCGAGAACGTCTCCTTGAACCAGTTGGCGATAGACAGGAACGGTGCCTTGACTTTGTTCGCCATATCCGAGAAGAACGACCCGATACTGGAGAACGCCGAGCGGACATTCTCTGCTGCCTTGTCGAATTTCTCCTTAAAATATGGCGACGCTGCGTTGTAGATGTCCTTGATCAGTTTCCACTTTTCTTTGAACCATTCCACCATCGGCTTGAACGGTTTGATCACGTCGGAGTACGCCTGCCTGAAACGATCAGCGAGGAACCGTCCGAGCTTGTGTGTAATGTCGTAGATCTTCTCACCGAACGTCTCAAACGCATCCCACCACGAATTGATAACAGTATAGAACGCGGCGCCGACATTTTCCCACGTTTCGAGCCATTTCTTGCCGAGCTCTGACGTGGAGAAGAAGCCCTCGATGTCGTCGGTCGCGTATTCGATCCAGCCGGTCAGGAACTCCCAGACGCCGCCCGACTCCTCGAACACGTCGCAGATGTCCTGCCAGTTGTCTTTGAGCTCAGTGATCACGTAGATCCACGCAAGGATGCCGGCAATCACGACCCAGATGGTAACGTCGAGCGCCGCTGCCGCTGTAATAAATTTGGCGATGTTCGCTACAACGCCGCCCTTGATTGCGGCGTAGAGGATACCGATGGCGGCAGCCAGCTCGGTCATGAAGCCTGAGATGTTCGGGTGCTCCCGTATCCAGTCTGCCAGATCGTGCAGCCAGTTGGAGAGCTTCTCCAGCCCCTCGATCGTTAGCTCTGCCGCCTTATCCAGCAGCGGCTTGAGCACCTTGTCCCAGAACTCCTCCAAGCCGGGCTTGACGGCATCGACCATAGCAGCGAGCACATCGAGAGCACCGGACAGCACGTCAATCGCCTTCGGCGTAGCCTCCTCGATTGTCCATTTGCCGAGCGGCAGCAGGACATTGACCCACAGCCACTCCAGCCCCGCACCGATGTCCTCGGTAATGGGTTCGAGCGCTTCGAGGAGTCCGTCAAAGCTTTTCAGCAGCGGTTCCCAGTCCAGCTCAGACGCCCACTCTGTTGTGGCGTTGATCATGTTCCGGATGTGGCTGCCGATGTTGTTAAAATTATTACTCAGATGCTGCTCAATCGAGTCGCCGTACTTCTCCCACGCTTCTTGCAGAGGTGCCAGCACATCGAGGAGTCCCTGGAAGATCTCCTGCACCTTGTCGGCTGCCTCCTGCGCAGACTCCACGAGGAGACCGTCAGACAGCTCCGGGATGATCGTCTCTGCGACAGTCTCCTCTGCCTTGTCCGGTTTGTCAGCTGTATCGTCACCGAGCTTGGTGATCTTATCAAAACCTGCGAGGTAGTTGTCCTGCGCCTTGGCAGTGTCTTCGACTGCCTCGGTCAGAGCCTCCTGCTCCTCGATGCTGTCAGCGATCTCGCCGGTGACGGCTACAGTATTGTGCAGTTCGATGCCAAATGTCGCCGCAAGCGTCTCGGTGAGCTTTACAGCGTAGTCAGCCGCCTTGGCGAGCATCTCGACCAGATGCTCCGTAGCCGGGAGCAGCATGTACTCAAGATTTGTAAATGCCTCACCGATTCGCTCTTTGACGTCACCGAAGGCGTTGCTGAGCTGTTTGATCCTACCGGCAGGCGTCCGAGCGAGCGCCTCATTGACGCCGCCCACCGAGGCTCTGACAACGTCCGCCAGAGTGGCGACACGCTGCTCCTCTGTGCCGTACTTCAGGAGCTGCTCCTGCGCCTCGGTAAAGCTGTAACCGTAACGGGAGAGCGCCGAAGTCTGCCCCTCGAGCACCTTGCCCAGCATGGTCGAGATCGTCACAGCACTCTCGGCTGTGGCGTTCAGGCCGTACTGCTGCGCCAGCATATCGTTCAGCACTTCGTTCATGGTCTTGAGCGAATCCGCATTCTCGATGTAGGTCGAGAGCTCCTGCAATCCGGAGAGCTGGATCTCGTCACCGATCACGCCTACCTTTTGCAGCGCATTCGCCCACTCCTTGGTCGCCTTGATCTGTTCCTTGGTGGCGCCGAGGTTGCGCCCGAGGATCGTCTCGAGCTTGGTCTCCGCTTCGAGCTGTACCTTGTATGCCTCCTCAGACGCCTTAATGAACGAGATCAGCCCCGCAGTGCTGAACGCTACGCCGGCTACGGAAGCGACGCTGCCGAGGACACCCTTGATCCGGTCGAGCCCCGCTCCGACGTTTTTTAGCCCATTTATAAATCCTTTTGTAAACAGCCTCACGTCAAAATTTAAGCTGCCATCTGCTGCCACGGTGCGTCACCTCCTAACCGATTTTGATTTTTATCAGCCCGTGCCGGTGCTGCTGGATCCGCCGGAGTTGGACGAGCTGCTGCTCGATGTCGGCGTGAATGTCTTTGTGGAGGCGTCCCACGTACCGGATACACGCTCGCCGCAGTTGTGCAGCGTGAACGGGATCTGTACGCCGGAGGTATTACCGCCGACCGAGTTCGGAACGACCAGCACCTCCTCACGGTATGCCCACAGCACCGTGCCGGATGCGTTGACCAGCACGTCCACCTTGGTAGTCTTGCAGCCGGTGTTGGTCATGCGGTTGTTAGCGATGTATGCGATCTTCTCTGCCAGGTCGTCCGGGTTGCCGCTGCTGTCCAGATAAACATAAAACGGATCCACGTCGGACGATACGTCAAAGCCGTTGTGGGTGACGTTGTTCTCGCCGAGGATGTTCTTGGTGGTAGTTACATCAGGGTTGAGCGCCTCATTGTACTCCTCCAGATCCTTACCCAGGCGGATGTAGTTGGTGGCGTTGGTCACCGGGTTTGCGCCGAGCGGGTTCGCATCCAGATAGTGCGCCAGGTATTTTCTTTCTGCCTTGTCCATGTATATTCCTCCTATCAGCCCAGCATAGCGTTGATCCTGTCACGCTCTGCCAGTTCTTCCTTGGTGTACCGGGGTTTCAGGTCGATCAGGCTGCGGTGGTCCCGGTAGTACTCCGCCTCCCATTTTTCGAGCTTTTTGCCCTTTGCACGTTTCGTTCGGATGTGCAGCACCTGCGACAGCAGTCCCTCGCCGACCTCGCCGAGGAGTCCGACAAACGACCACCAGTGCAGATACGGCAGCGACCTCGTCTCGTAGCCGGCTGCCTTGTTGATCGCCGGGAAGATCAGACGCTCGTCCTGCTCCCAGTCGATCACCTTGATCGGCTCGCGCTCGTCCAGCGGCATCTCGCCGCCAGCGCAGAACCAGTACGCCTTCTCGACTGCCTCCTGGGCGTTCTCTTGTGTGATGCGCTCCGGCTCTTCATTCAGATTGCAGATGCAGACGATGCACTGCTCCTCTGGTGTCAGCTCCGGATCGTTCCACGCTGCATAAATATTCAGCACGACACGGAAATCCGACCTGATGCGCAGCATCTCGCCGCCGACCTCGAGTGCAGTCGGCAGCTCGCCGATCACTGCAACAGCGCCGCCAGCAGCGCCTTCTTCTGTTCGGGTGTCAGGTTGTCCACGTCGATCCCTGCCGGCGCCGGCTCAGGCTTTGGCTCCTGCGGCAGATACTTCGCAACCTCCGGACGGACGCGCTGCTGTCTCTGCTCTGCGAGGATCTCTGCATCGCGTCTCAGCTCCGGGAGAAATACATTGAAAAACTCCTCGAACAGCGAAAAACCGCTTTCGGTCTGCCACAGAACGTTGGCGCCGCCGAACGCTGCCCTGCTGATGTCCGTCCCGAACGCCCTGTTGACAATCTCCTTGATCTTGCCGTCGAGCTCCCATGCCGTGTCGATGTTGATCTCGTCAGGATACTGGGTCTTCAGCTCCTCGATCTCCTGCATTGCTGTCTGTACGCGCTTGAGCAGGTTCGGGTCGATACTGATCTTAAACTTTCCATAGGCGGCTTCGTACTCCAATGCGCCGGTGTTATAGCGTAGTGCTTTCACGTATTTCCCTCGCTTTCTTCGGATCCCGTTGTATACCGGACGATGATCCGCATCTGATACTGCACGGCGTCCTCGATGTTGTCCTGCGGGACGGCGTACAGCATACCGTTCTCGGCAGTGATGCGCTCGATGCGCCCGCTGCCCGTGTCTGTTATTACCTCTGCCCCGGTCTGATGCCGGAGCCATTGCGACAGCTCCAGCAGCGCAGAGGCGTTGTGGAGCCGTTCGTAGTCGTTTATACCGCTGTACGTGGTGTACAGCAGGAAGCTGTGCTGCCGGAGCTGCCCGCCGAGGATGTCCTCGTAGATCAGTGTATCATCGACGGAGCTGAGCCCGTAGCTGGTAGGCTCGGGGTCGGCAAAATCCACATGCACGACGTTACACACCTCCGCTATCTGCGGGAACTGTTCCAGTATATACCGTGTGCGCTCGATCACGTTCATCTGCTTGCCCTCCCTCCGGCTATCGCAGCAGCGCCGCGAAGGATCGCATCGCCGTGCTGCTTCTTCGTTGTCTCAAACCACAGCGCTTGTGCCTGTGGGTGTTTCGCTGTGCTGTAGACCAGTTTCCGATCAGTCAGCACCTTCTTTTCGCCGTGTACGGCATACGTTGAGCCGGTCAGGCTCGACACCATGACCTTGCCGTAGTACTGGTAGCGCCCATAGGGGTTGAGGTACACGATCAGCCCGGAACCGATCTTCGTGCCCAGCGCAGCAGCCTTTGCCAGGATGTTGTTCCGGCTCGGTGTGTACGGCACCATCAGGCGGATGACCTCCTGATCTATAAACGCCTGTGTCCGGTCAAACTGCTGTGAACGTCTCCGCCCGAAGTTACCGTCCCACCGGAGCACGACCTCCACGCTGTTGGCACCGTTCTGCATACGCAGACGGCGGTCGTTTGGTTGTGGTACTCTGTGCGCCATGTGATCACCTCGCCGTTACCTCGATGTGTTTCAGACCACCGTAGCGGCAATCCGACACGGATTTGGCGACCGCAAAATCCGGATGCGCTGCCCGGAATGCCTTCATGCTCTCCGATGCCATGCGCTCCGTCGATGCGTCGAACACATAGTCGCACTCCCCGACGACCAGTAGGTCACCAGCCTTCGGGATATAGTCAAACGTGTACAGGTACAGCAGGATGCTGTCCGTGATCGTGTAGCCCCTCGTCGTGACTGTCTTACCTCGGCAGTCGAACCAGTAGACGCCAGGGATAAAATGTCGTGCATAGGTGCCGCACTCGTAGATCGTGACATCTGCATTTTTTAGCATTCATGCCACCTCCGCTGCGGCTCAATGCGGGACGAGGTATCCCACCCCAGACCATCCAGCCACTTGTGCAGCACCGCATCTATGGCAGCGCTCTGTGCGGTCAGCCTGCTCTCACTGCTTTCGTAGGACTGCGACCAGCCCTGTACACTCTCGCTTGCGATGCCGGCTTTGCTGTTTGCCTCGGACGTTTCGCCGGCGTAGAGCAGCTCTGCGATCTCACAACAGCACAGCCGCACCTCCTCCGGGATAGCGTCGCTCGGGAAGGTGCCGGCATAGCTGTTGATCGTCATGCTCGCATTGCGGGCAAAGAACGGGAAGTCAGCTGCGGTGATCTTGGCTGACCTCCCTTGCAGGTACTCGTTGGTATAAAACGTCAGATCAGCATAGACCGTCATCAGTTAGCGACCAGCGTCACAGCCTTGGTGATGTTGCTGCCCGCCACTGTGATGCTGTCGGTAGCGGTCTTGTAGCCCTTGGCACGAACCTTGACATCATACGTGCCGGCTCTCAGGTTGAAGACGCACTGGCCGGAGCTGTTGGTGATCAGGCGGGCGCCCTCGACCTCAACGGCTGCACCCTCGACCGGGGTCGCATCGTTGCCGGCGCCGGTGGTGACGGTGAATGTCGCCGTCTTGGTGGTCACAGGTGTACCAGGCTCGATGTAGGCGAACGGGCAGGCGATGCGGTTCGGGTCAAGCTGCGATGCAGGATTCGGCAGAGCCCAGCCCAGACGCATCACAACTCTGATGGCGATCATGTCCTGCTGCGCGAGGTTGTACACGATGTTGCCGTTGGACGGGTCCTGGATCACAGCCTGATCGAGGATCTTGACAGTGACGTCCTGACGGATCGAGAATACAGCCTGCGAGAAATCACCGACGATGAGCTGTGCGATAGAGTTGTCAAACGCACCGTTCTTCGGGAACTCCAGCGGAACACCTGCAAGGGTGTACTGTGCTGCCTGCTGCATCGCAGTCTGGAACAGCGGGATGCCGTCCGTGGTGCGCAGACCTCTGAGCTTTGCTTTCAGCCCCAGGCCGCCGACTGCACCGCTTACGTCAAAACCGCTCTCCTCGACCTTGGCGAACGCACCGCCCTCACCGAGGATCAGGTCGTACATGTCTGCCGTGCCGGATACTGCGACATTGTTGCCAGCCTGACGTGCTCTGGTGATGATGTCGGCATCCCACTCGGAAGGCCTGTCGATACCAAAGATGCTGGCGCCGTCCACCTTCTTGTACATTGCCTCGGTGACTCTCGGGGTGACCTCGCCCATGATGTCAAACTCCGCATCGGACAGCACCGCCTCCGGAATGGGGACGATAACTGCCAGCTCGGCAGCGGTCACGAACACGTTATCCCAGCCCATGTCCGTGGTCTGCTTGTAGCCGGTGTCGCCGTTGACAAAGTACGCCAGCGGGAGCACATCGAGCACACGCATTCTGGTCTGGTTGCTGGTCATGTTGGGCAGTCTGCGTGCCATCTGGAGGAATGCGGACTGCTTCGGCACATCCTGAAGGATGGCGGGCGTCACCTGCTCACGGATGAGGGCTTCCGCCTTTTCTCTGTTGATAATATTCGGCATAAAATACTCCTTTCTGAGTTGTGGAGCTCCGTCTTGCCTGATTCGACCTTTGACCGCAAAGCGGTCATTGGGAGAATGATGCCTGTGCGGGCTCCGCACTTACTCCTTTCCAAAGAGGCTTCTGAGCGCCTCATTTGCTTTGCTTTTTGTGGAATCCGCCTCCGGATCCGCACCGGGTGTGCTGCTCACAACTCTCGGGACGTTGGTGTCTGCGAAGAGGTAGTCATTCTCCTTCTTCACCGCCTCGATGGCTGCGGCGATGTCCTCCTTCTGGTTCTTGGACGTTCTCAGTGCGCCGAGGTCGAGCAGTGCTCTGACTGCCTTGGCGTTGCGGGCTTTGGATCCACGGATGGCTTCGTCGATGACGGCGTCAAACTCCATCTCGGCGATCCTGCCCTGATACTCGGACTCCTTCGCTGCCAGATCGGCAGTGAGCTGTGCGACCTTGCCTTGCAGCTCGGACACGTTCACGCCCTCAAAACCTTTGAGCGTCTGACGTGCCTCGTCAAGCTGCGTTTTCAGTGCGTCAGCCTTGCTCTTTTCCCGGTTGATGTCCTTGCCGTTCTCGGCCATGATCTGGTCGATGACGTCCTTCTCCAGATTCAGACCCTCCAGAAAACTTCTTTCCATTTTGCGTACCTCCATACGATTTTTTACGCGGTCTCACCGCTGTGGTCGTTAGTTTTACGCCATCCCGGGCAGCGGGGAGCCCCCGCGGGCACAATAAAAGCACCCGTCACCGGATGCCTGATTGCTTATTTGGTTCAGCCTGCTTCGGCTTCAGATCTTCGAGCTGCCAGTCCTCTGGCAGCCTTGTCGCCTGTAGAATGCAGAATCCGCACGTCTGTACGAAAATGCATTCATTTTTTGTGCATCCACGCTCTCCGCAGTACCGGCTCACGTTCCGAGCCGAGCGGAGAGCTTTGGCATCACTCATCACGCTCTTCATTGAGCCACCGGGCGATGCAGTCACGGCAGAACACCTCTTTGCTGCACCGTTCAACAGGATCAGCGCCGAGCTGTTCCAGCACGCAGCGTTTGCCGCTGTTCTCGTTCATCATAAGCAGCATGTCATACAGCGCCATGTTGGCGAGTTTTTCACGGTTGGTCATGTGGTTGCTCCTTTACGGTTTCAGCTCGACGCTGAACACATGGTCGAAGTTGTAGATCCCGATCCAGGCGCCTTTGAGCTTGACGCTGATCGCCCTGCCGTCATAGCCGTAGTCGTCCCACTGGTCTTTCTCGTAGGTGATCGTGTCGCCGGATTTGAACGTGATCTCCAGTCTGGTTGCGTATTCCATAGTGTTCCTCCCGTTACAGATCGATGCCGTAGATCCCGGCACGCAGTTCGAGGATATGCAGATACCGTTCCATCGCTTCTTCCTGCTCCATGCAGAGATGCCTGTTATGGTCGTCCTCGATCTTCTCAACGATGCAGGGCATCTTGCGCCGCTCGACTTCCTGCTTGACGTTAAACTTGTGCAGCTTTTCAAGTCGTTCTTTCAGCTCGGTGTACTCGGCTTTGAGCCGGTCTTTCCAGTCTTCCATAGTGTTCCTCCTTCTGGGCATGAGAAAAGCACCCGTTTTTGCGGATGCTTCACTGATTTATTCGACTTAAACTGTAAATTCGCAGATTTTCTGCAAATTTTGAAGACAAGATTAACTTTTTGCTTGCGTTAAGTGTAATTCACTTTTCAAGCACGACAGAGAAGATCTCATTCATGTTGTACAGGGCAATCCACGCCTCGCCCTTCTTGATGACGAGAAAGCCGTTGAAGATCTCGTAATCATCCCAGTCGCCTTCGTCGATCAAGATCGAGCCGGCGTGCAGGAAGCTGATCCTTATGCGTTTGTACATGGTTTTCACCTCCTTTCTGAGCTTTAGCGCAAGCTGTTCAGAAACCGATTGTACTTTTTCCAACGAGCCGGCGCTGTGCAGTATAGTGCATTCAGGATTGCCGTCTTTCTATGCACTTTATCGTGCCACCACCCTTGTGGATAATTCTTCACCCACCATAGAACGTCATTTAGATATTCAATGACACGCTTCATAGCGTTCCTCCTTCTGGGCATGAGAAAACCCGCTCATTGCTGGGCGGGTTCGTTTTGCATTTTCATAAGCTCTTCACGTGTGTAAGCTGTTTCATATAAGGGATCACCTATCCTCACAATTCTAAGCGGGTTCAACAGAAAACGGGGCGGCGTACCATCTAACATGGAATTATCATTATCTGTGCTATTCATATTGCCTTACCTCCGATCTAAAATTTAAATTAAACCGCTCAGAAAGAGCCTGAACTGTATCTTCTTCGATAGCTCGCATATATGATAATATGTTATTCCCGTTTTGCGCCGCTGTATCTTGATACTGCCGCCCGATCTTATCGAATAAATCATCGAACAAATTACAAATTTCCTTCCTAGTAGGGAAATCTTGAACTGTATCGGCGGTGCGTTGTAAAACATACGTACCATACTTGTTTGTGGCCCTAATTTCAGAAAGGCCGTTGTGAAGCAAAAATGAGATATCCTCCGGTGAAAACGGGCTTGAATTCGGGTGGTTATGCGTGAGAATACACCCCGGCATTTTTAAAAGCTCGTCTTCAGAAAACTTTACCTCGCCAACTATACCTGGCTTGCGCAGTAATTCAACACCATTCATATCAAATAATACAGCAATTTCTGTGCGTTCGCCGCACAATTTCACCTCACAGGAAAGGAGCTCCCGCTTTGCATTATCTGGCAGCAAATCGCTTCCAACGCCTATCACATCACCGAATTGCTGAAATACATTTCCAGACAGGCTCTCCCTTCTTCTTTCCATTATTATACCACTCTGCGCCCCACTTGTCAACACCATCCTCGGGTGCTCGAGCAGATCAGACCGCTCTGCATCCTGCACCGGTTTCCCACGCTTGGCGCCGACCGGGGGCACCTTGACGGGCGATTCCTTCCCGCTGCCGCCGGTGTACTTGCCTTGCATGATATTGCCGAGCCCGTCGATGCTCACCCGCTCCCGCTGCTGCGGAAGGCCGGCGGCTTCGGAGAACCGCACATACTCCTGCGAGGTCGCACGGTAGCGTGCCCGGAGGTTGATCAGATCGTCCTCATCGGCACCGCCTTCTTTGAGCAGCTTCATCTCCTGCCGCTGCGCCCGCATGGTCGTCTCGAGAGCCCGCTGTCGCTGCGTGGCTTCGTACTTGGTGTACGTCTTGCCCTTCCACTCGACTGGCTTCTGCTCTGCCTCGTTCATGGCTTTGAGCTGCTCGTCGGTGTAGAGCGGCACCGAGATGCCGGGGATCACGGGATAGTAGTCGTGGTAGCAGTTGGCACCGCAGAGACCGGTGACAGAGCCGAGCCCACAGACACGAACCAGATCGGGACGGCGGAACCATTTGCCGCCCCAGTCGTGCTCCGGTCGGAAGCCGGAGTGCCAGGTGATCTCGAACCAGTCGGTCTCCAGCGCCTTGGCGTTATCCTCGTTGATCTTGGACGTCAGCTGCCCCATGCCGGTCATGATGGCACGACGTGCTGCGACCTCCACCCGGTTCGCCCAGCCGGAGGCATAGTCGATCGTGCGCAGCCCGGAGTTGGTCATCTCCCGGACGGTGCGTTTCAGAACTGTGTTATAGTCAAACGCACCCGAGGCGATGTCGTACATGGCAGCGTCGAGGGTCTTCTGATAATAGTCGGCGACAGGCAGGTAGGCAAGTTTGCCATTGACTCTGGTCGCAAAGCCGAGCGACTGCGTGATATTTTGCAGCGTGCCGGCTGTCTGCACAGATACAGCATTGATGAGCTGCTGCAATCCGGTATTCTTGTCAAACGGGATCCACGGGGTGCCCTTCGCTTTGTACAGCTCACGGCTGCGGGCATAGCCGGAGCGCAGCACCTGCTTGTACATGTGGCTGATCTCAGCCGGCGAGAGGTCGAGCGTCTCCTTGATGATCTTCTTGATCTCCCGTTTGCTCATGCCGAGCTCGTAGAGCCGGTGGATCTGCCAGTCAGCGCTTGAGGTGATCTCCCCGTTGATACGTATGCGCCGGATGATGTCGCTCATGATGCGCTCCTCCAGCTCGTGCATCTGCGGGTCGAGGAGCATCCCTGCCCGCTCCAGCTCCTGCGGCGTGAGCATGTTACGGCATCACCGCAGCGGTGTCCGGGAGGTTTGCAAGCGCCTCCTCGATCGTCTCGCCACGGTATTTGGCTCGGTACTCCTCCGGGCGTAGCGTGCCGTTGGCAAGATCCTTGCGATCCTCCTCGCGCTCCTGCTCCGGGTCGGCGATGATGCTGTCGCCCCATTCAAACTCCATGTCGAATGCGGCGGAGCTGTCCAGCCCGTAGAGCCGAGCCCAGAAGACAGCAGCCTCGCCCCATCCACGGAGTGCGTGCTCGAGCGCCTCCTGGCAGTCCCGCACATAGGCGTAGGAGCGCTGCTTCGATGCCTTGATCTCCTCGGCGGTCTTATCCACCGTGTTAGGGTCGGACAGCGTGCCGTATGCCAGATTGCAGGCAAACTCGATCAGCCGGAGCTGCGCGTTGAAGCCCTCGAGGTACTGCGAGGATCTGATCTCGGGCGAGTATACGTCGATCAGGGGCTTATCGTTGAGCCCCTTCTCGTAGTTCACGGTGCGGTACAGGCGCTCTCTCCCCTCCGGCAGCTTATACTTGCCGGTGTCCCGGTCGTAGTCCAGCATAGAGTTCGCCACATGGATGGCTGCCTGTTTGGCTTCATACTCCCAGCACAGATCGCTGTAGCGCCTGTCTGCCTCGTAGATCAGCTCAGCCGCCCGGGAGTAGGTCGCCACGCCGAGCGGGGAGTCCTCGTCGATGCTGTTGGCGAGCGGCACCCGGAAGATGCCAAACGGCAGATGGTCGATGCCGGAGAACTCTGCGGACGGCGCAAGGTCTGCCCACTGCTCCACCTCGGTCAGTGCGATCTCGCCGCCCAGCAGCTCTTCGCTCGCCGATCGGAACGCACGGTTCTCGACCTTGAAGCCGCTCTGCGTCAGCGTGTGAATCTCGAGCAGCGTGTACACCGTCCGGCTCCGGCGGATCTGGTCGATGAAGGCGCAGCGGGTGATGTTGCCGGAACCGTCGTACCCGATCGGGCAGAAACGCCCTGCACGGATGAACTGCGTGCTCATGCCGTTGCCGGATGCGATGGGCTTGAGGATCAGCGTGCCACCCGCCAGACCGTACTCCGTGTTACGCCGCAGCATCGGAAGCACACGGCTCTGGTACAGGTCCTCGATCAGGGCGGAACCCTTGAAGGACGATACGAGCTCGACGGTCGTCAGACGTGCCGTCTCAGCTGCCACCGCTGAGGCGATGCCGGCGCTCAGGACGTCCTTGGTGTTCCACGGCGCCCTGCCCCGGTACATCTCCGACCATAGCTCCGTTGCTGCTGCCATGCGTTTATCATACACAGCATCTGCACCGATCACCTTTGTGATCGCCTGCATGATTTCGCTATAATTCACTGCATCACCTCCTACTCGAATCGGATCAGTTTTGAAATATCACGCTCGAAGCTGTACTCAAATGCATCGAGTGTGTCAATGTCGGTCGTGCCGTTGTCAAGGCGTTCGTCATCGGTCTTGTTCTTGGGGTTCCAGAGCGCCGTAGAGAGTGCCTCGGTCAGACTCTCGCACCCGGTCGCCATGACATGGAAACGCCCCTGCCCGATCAGACGCTGCGTTGCTCTGATGCGGTCGATGATCGGCAGCTTCGCCGAGTTCATGATCCGCAGCCAGCCGAGCCCCTGTTTCCGGGCTGTGGATTTCAGACCGAGGATCAGGGTCTGCTCGGCGCTGTCGCAGTACACCGCATCCGGCGGAGCATACAGCACCATGACCCGGCGCACGAAGTCGCAGAACATCATGCCGAGCTGCTCGGGGTCGATGCTGATCTGCTGCCCGTGTGCATCCTGACAGGCGATCCGCTCGGAGAGCAGAGCATACAGGTGCTGGAAGCTGCGATCCGTGCCGGTCGCAACAAACGTATGCGCCGACCCGCTGCCGCCGAAGTCCACGCCGATGTTGATGTGCGAGACCTGCGGCCTGTCCGTGAGCTGCATCACCTTGCCAGAGCGGAGATCATCTGCAAACCGTCTATAGATCAGACCCTCGGCGGCTACCCAGTGTCCGAGGATAAAGCGGTCAAAGTAGACTGTCCCCCGGTACTCGTTCTCCATCGCCTGCCGCACTTCGGGATCCAGAAACGGGTTGTCGTACAGCGTATACTCCTGCACGAACTTGTCTGCATCGGACTCGTAGAGAAACTTGTGGAACCAGTGCTGCGGGTTGTCCGGGTTGCAGGTGCCGTCGAAACGGCTGTACGGCTTGTCGAGTCGGGATTTGAGCATGTTGAACACATCCTCATGCCACGTCACGACCTCATCGCCGTAGCAGTATTTGACCGACATACCACGGATCTTGTCCTCGGCTGTGATCTTGTCGGCGCCAAGGCAGTAGACCGGCTCGCCGAACATATGCGAGATGTTCTCGCCGTTGATGCTGGTGACGAGAGTCGTGCCCCAGATCGTCTGCAACGGTGCGATCACGTTGCGTTTGAGGGTGCCCTGCGTGTGCCCCAGCATGATGTTCAGCCCATCGAGCCCCTTGACTGCCCGGATCCGCTTCGGGATCACGAAGTAGTCCATGTAGGTCTTGCCGGAACGGGTCGCCCCCGTCTTGATGTTCCACCGGTGGACAGCCTTGTCAAAATACTCCTGCTGCTTTGCGGAAAACGGCATCAGAAGCTGCCCCCGATCTTGCCGAGTACTTCGTCGAGCTTCTCCAGCGCTGCGGAGTTGTCGGCGCCGTTCTGGAACAGCCCTAGATGCTTGCCCAGCAGCTCGAGCGCCTTGATCTTTTCCTTGCCGGTGATCTTTACGTCGGAAAGAGCGATCCGCTGCAGTTCAGTCAATACTGTGTCAGCAGTTATGCTGGTGCGTTCGGATTGCTCCTCCCGAAGTCTCTGCAAATACAGCACTATGTCAACTTTTGTCAACATTCGCTGCCCTTGCGACCGTGCTGTCTTAGGATTGTACCCCGCTCTTATCGCCGCCTGCGTTGCGTTCAGGTCGATGAGGTACTCCTCGCAGAACCGCTTTTGCTTGTTGGTCAGTTTTGGCATACTCTCACCGCCTCTCTGTGAAATGGGCAACACAAAAGCACCTGACGTGCATCAGGTGCTCATGTGAGAAAGGGTCTCACTGCAATATGGCTACTCGCAAGGAGGAGCTGCGGGGAAGGCAACCGAGAGCCCCCATAGCAGAACCCCCGGAAAGCGCCTTTGCGGTTGTCCCCGCCGCTTTTCTTGCAGTTTAATTATATCACAGAATCAACCGGACAATCAAGGACAATCTTCTGCAACGCCAGCAGATGCTTCCGGCGAACGGTGCGTTCGCTGTAGTGCATCTTCTCGGCGATCGTCTCAAACGTCTCATACGCCAGATAGTGCCGCACGAGGATCGCCTGCATATCATAGTCGTCCACCGCTGCGATCGCCTGCGTGATCTCCTCCCGGATGGCCGCCAGCTCACGAAGGCGCTGTTGTGTCTCCTGCTCCGTGGTCGCCAGCCTGATCAGGGCGTCCTCTGTGCTGTTGCCGGATGGCGTACCGCCCGAGCTGCCTGCTCCGTGTGTGATCCGCTCGGCGAGACTCCTGTCCCGCTCCAGCTTTGCCAGCCATGCCTTGGCAGCCTTCTCGGCATGGAATGCCCGGTTGAGCCAGCGGATCCGTTCAATCTGTTCTGCTGTCACGTTTCTCCTCCTTCCTGACGGCCGGCAGGTTCTTCGGCTGATACCGGAACGTCCTGCCGGGGATCTCTGCGAATTGGTTGCATGTGCATCCGCTGCACGGTGGCTCATCTGCTGCGCACTTGGTATGCAGGCAGTCGCCTCGGGGGCACTTGATGGATGCTGTGAAGTCAGTCCACATCATCGGCACCTCCTGTCATCGCTGCCAGCAATGCGGCATCTGTCATCTTTCTGATCTCGGTATCGTCTGGATCTATAGCAGAGGTTCTTTGATCCTGTAACACCAGCCCCTCCAGATACCGCTTCTCGACTGCTGTCAGGTCTGACTTGGCGATGTGGCGGAGGAGGCGTTCCTTGTCAATTTCTTTCATCATTTCCTCCGTTTCAGGCTTTGTCTTATCCGGCGTTTCTCCCGATCCCGCAGGTCGTACTCGATTTCCGCTACTGCGTGCAGCCGTTTCTGCTCCCGGTAGTACTCCTCCCGCTCTGCCTCGTATGCCTTCCAGCGTGCGCAGGTGGTCTGACAGGCGGGTGCTCTGCTGTCGCATACTTTGCCGCATGGGGCTTGGGGCTTAGCGCTCATCCTTCTCTCGCCTCCTCATTTGCCAGCGACCGTTTTTGAGGCAAACGACATACACGTCATCCAGATGCCTGAATGTCTTGGTGTTGAACACCAGATTACCGTCAATGCGGTAATTTTCCGAACAGTAATACTCGTTGATCAGCTTCTCCAGCTTGTCGTGCGTGGGGGCTGACAAAATGCATTTACCCAGCATAGTGATCCTCCTTTGGAAAATCCGGAAAAGGCGCCCAGTGCGTTACCCATTTACACTCTACCCACTCAGCTTTCCTTCCCCCGTCTTCGTCTGTATAGTAATTAACGTGACCAAATGGGAATTGCCCCTCGGCGGCTGCGCGTTCGCTATATTCTACCACTCCAGTGACAAATTCACTGCCTGCGATGTATACGCCCCCGCAATCCGGCATTCTCTCGCGGCACGGGATCCAGTCGTCAACAGTAGGCGCACAGTCTATAATCTGGTCGATGGTCGCCGCAATGTGCATCGGACAGGTCGGATCATTTGTCACGGACTCCATTACCTTCTGTAAGGCATCAGCGTCGATCTTTCTCACGCCTTCTCCGCCTCCTCTCAATCGTGGACATAGTAACCGACATCGCTGAGTTCATCCTCCATGACGAGCTCCAGCTTGCCTTCGATCCATGTGCGGACGACCCATACAGTCTCGTAGGATGCCTCAAACCTCCCGACGAGCTCTACACGCCCGTAGTGCTCAGTAGAGGCAATATCGCCGTCCTGCGGTCGTCCGTTGCGTTCGATCAGTCTTCCGCTCATGCCTTCCCCACCTCCTCCATCAGCACCCTGACCTGCTCCAGCGCCTTGGCCAGCTGCTTCATCTTGCGTTCGTATCTGGCTTTCAGCTCCCGGAGCTCCTGCCGCATCTGTTTGAGATCCTCCCGCTTTGCCTCCACCGGCTTCCCCGGATCGTCGTACAGGTGCTCGATGTGATCCCGTGACCGGTTGTACTCTCTGGCAGTCTCCAACGCTTCCTGCTTGATGCGGGCGGGCTCTGCCTCCAGGAAATGCTTCCATTCGCTCAGCGTGTAGGTCTCGTGGTCCGTGTCGCTCTCCTTGCACAGCCTGAGGATCTTCCGGAAATCCCGGACGCCGCCCTTCTCCCGCAGCCAGACTGCGGGGTCGATGCGCATAGTGCCGTGCGGGGCGTCTTTGTCCCAGCTGGTATCGCCGTAGTAGATTGTGATGATCATCTGTTTTCCTCCTTGATTCGTTTGATTCTGACTTTCAGGCTCTCGATCAGTGCATCCTGCGTGGCATCCTTGTCCTGCAACGCTGCGATAACGTCCGTGTCCCGGCTGTTCTGGACTGCCAGCTCATGCACGAATACGTTCGAGGTCTGACCCTGTCGGTGCAGGCGCTTGTTCGCTTGCAGGAACAGCTCCAACGACCAGTTCAGCCCGAACCAGATCACATGGTTCCCGCCATGCTGTAGGTTGAGCCCGTAGGCGCAGGACGCAGGGTGCGCCAGCAGCACATCGAGCTCCCGGTGGTTCCAGGCGTCTGCGTCTTCCTTGGTTTGCAGGATGCGCACCCGTTTCTTGCCCAGCACCTCCAGCAGCCGGTCCCGGTCGTGCCGGAAATTATAGAACACCAGCGCCGGCTGACCGTTCAGGCGCTCGATCAGCTCCAGGAACGCTTCCAGCTTGCAGTCGTGCAGCTTGACCCACTCTGCGCCCGTCCCGGTGTATACCGCCCCGTTGCACAGTTGCAGCAGCTTATTGCTCAGGGCAGCGGCGCTGCCTGCGTCAATAACCTCCTCGTCAATTTGCAGCAGCATCTCCCGCTCCATCTCGTTGTACGCCTTCTGTGCCTTCGGATCCAGCACGACAGGCACCACGTCAAACACCAGATCCGGCAGTTGCAGATAGTCTTCCGCCTTCATGCTGATGCAGATGTCGCTGATCCGCTGCTGGATCTCCTGCGCTGCACCGTCCGTCTCCTCGTATGTGGTAAAATGCCCGCCGTGGGTGTTCGCCCGGAAGAAGCTCTCCCGGAATGCCGTGATGTTCCGCCCGAGCCTTGCGCCCTCGTCCAGCAGATAGAGCTGCGCCCAGAGATCGGCGAGGCTGTTCGGGGCAGGCGTTCCGGTCAGCTCGACCAGACGGCGGACGTGCGGCCGGATCCACGTCAGGGACTTGAACCGCTTCGCACGGTGGGACTTGAAGCTGCTGCTCTCGTCGATCACGACCATATCGAACCGCCAGCCGTTCCGCAGGTAGTCCACCAGCCAGACGACGTTCTCCCGGTTGATCACGTAGACGTCGGCGTTTGCACACACAGCCCGGATGCGCCGCTGCTCGGGTCCGAGGATCAGGCTGAACCGCAGGTGCCTCAGGTGCTCCCACTTCTCCGCCTCGGCGCTCCACGTTGCCTCGGCGACCTTCTTCGGGGCGATGATCAGCACCCGCCGCACTGCGAACCGGTTGTAGATCAGCTCATTGATCGCCGTCAGGGTGATCACAGTCTTGCCCAGACCCATGTCGAGAAACAGCCCCAGCATCGGTGTGTCGAGGATGCGCCCGATGCAGTAACGCTGGTACTCATGTGGCGAAAACTTCACGCAGCATCTTCCTCACTTTCTCCTTGGTGTCGATATCGGCGTAGACGGTGCAGCCCAGTGCCCGGAGCTCTGCCTGCCGTTTCTTCTGCTGACCGGTCGAGGTCTTGCCCTCGGATTTCAGTTCGACAAAGACGACCCGTCCTCCCGGTAGCACGACGATCCTGTCCGGAACGCCACTGCATCCCGGCGAAACCCACTTGTATGACCTGCCGCCGAGTGCTTTGACCTGTCTGTTCAGGTACCGTTCTGTGTCTTTCTCAGATTCCATATTTACCTCCTGTCAACTTGCGCCTATATGCGTATATATACTTAAAACAGGTGCGTCAGGCGTTTTATATTCTCTCTACTCCCTTTGTTTTTATAATTTTTATAAATGAAGTTGACAAAGTTGACAAACTGTAAAACACAGCGTAATTTTGGGAATTTCCTGTCAACTTTCCTGTCAACTTTCCTGTCAACTTGTCAACTTTGAATAAATTGTTAATAGTTGACAAAGTTCCGTTAAGGTTGACGCACGAACCCTTTTTGCGTCCCGTAAATTGCGCCGAACCTCACGTTACTTTTGCACCTTTTCCACCCCTCCAAATGAGACAGAATCCCGTTGATCTCCGCCGCATCCTGCCGCCTGAAATACCTGACGTCGCCGCCGAGCGCCTCGCACCAGATCTCGACTGCGCATACCCTGTCACGCTTCTTGTAAGTGCAGTCTACCGGTTTCAGCGAACCTTCCCAGAACCGTTTCCGCGCCGCCAGGTCAAGTCTTTCCCAGTTGTCCGGGATCTCTCGCTCCAGGAAGTCCCGGATGATGCCCTCCTTCGCTGAGTGGACTGCGTGCTGCTCCTGCGCTTCTCTGGCCATCGTCGCCAGCTCCGCGCTCTCCAGATACAGCGCCTCGCCCATACGCCACGCGAGCAGCGCCTCCGCCCAGATCTGTGGCACTTCGCCCGGCAGATCGCTGAAAACAGACTTTGACGGCTGCCGGATCATGCAGTCGATCGGCAGGAAACGCCGCGCGCCTGTCTTGTCCCGCAGGAACTCGTCGTCGTTGGTCGTGCCGAAGAATACGCACCGCCTCGGATAGCGTCCTGTGCGTCTGCCGTAGGGCTCTCTGTAGATGTCGTCCGTCTTGGAGAGGAACTGCTTGACGGCATTCTCCTCGGATTTGTTCAGGCCGTTCAGCTCTTGCAGCTCGATCAGCCACGAACCCTGGATCATCTCGCAGGCTTCCTTGCCCTCGAAGGTGCTGAGGGAGTCGTTGAACCAGTCGGCGCCCAGATACCGCAGCAGGGTACTCTTTCCGATGCCCTGCGCCCCGACCAGAATCGGCATCGTGTCGTACTTGACACCCGGCTGCATCGCTCTGGCGACCGCAGCGCACAGGCTCTTCCGTGCAACGGCTCTCGTATAGGGCGTATCCGCTCCGCCGAGGTAGTCGATGAACAGCGTATCCAGCCGGTGAACACCGTCCCACGCAGGCAGACCGCGCAGAAACTCCTGCACCAGATTGGTCTTGTGCATTTCGCAGTAGAGCTGGAACCCGTCTGTAATGCGCTCCTTGCCGGTGATATTATAGACCTTCTCCATATAGCAGCGCAGTCCGGCATCATCAGCGTCTTTCCAGTCGCGGCGCTTTCCGGAGCTGTCCCACGGGAGCTTTCCCATGACGTACAGCCGGTTGGAGAACTCGTCGAAGATCACGATGTCATGCAGCTGCGGATCGTTCTCCAGAATCGTCAGCACGTTCTCCACGGTTTTCAGGGGCTTTCCGGTTTCCGGCGAGATCTTCATCTGTTTCATCCAATCGACCGACCGCGCGGAATCGGACAGTCCAGAATTGGGCTCACCGCCGAACATTTCCACAGCCTGCGCATACCGTTCCTGATTCATCAGCTGGGCAACTGCGGTATCCTGCACGGCAGTCTGACACATAGCCACGAAGGACGGCAGCTTATTGGTCGGGGTGTCCGGCTTTGCGTCCTCATCCAGAGCGCCGTAGAGATGCAGCCGAACGAGGTCGAAGGCATTGCACAGCTTTCCGCTTGCCGGATCCGTCGCATGATGCGAGAACAGAAACTTGCCGCCCTCGTACAGCACAGCGCCGCCGGTCGTAGAGCCGCCTGTGAACGTGTAGCGTCCCTCTCCTGCGTCTGTGTATTTGTCCGGCAGATAGGCAGCGATCGCACCGGGAACGTCATACACCCGGCAGAACGCCCCCACAGCGCCGGTCTTTTCGGTCGGATCCTTCTGTGTCTTGCCTCTCGGCACAGTCTGCGCTGTGATTCCCGGCCACTGCGTCACGTCCCGCCAGTCCGTATACATCGCCAGCATCGCATCCGCATCCACGAACGGCTTGTCGGCGTAGGTGTAGACGATCTGACTGTCTGCGCAGCATGAGGGGAAGTACATCATCTGTGCAGCGCTGAAAGATACCGGGTCGATCATGCTGCCCTTTGCGTCAGCATTGGGCAGCAACCTGCCAGCGGGGGCTCCCCGCCCGATGATCTCCCCCGCCTTCCGGGCGATCGGCTCGTACTCGTCCGCCGTCACCGTCCGGCTCAGCGGCAGCAGCACACGCAGCCGGGGCGCCTCCGGTGCATGTTTTCGTGTGGAGTATACGCAGAAGCCGACGCCCAGGCTGTCCAGCCGTTGCAGGATGTCATCTGTCTGCCCTGCGGGGATGTTGTCGAGGTCGAGCGTGATCACGTCGCGCCCCACTACATCGCAGGCTCTGCGCTTCTCGCCCCGGAACGTGCCGGCGACAAAACCGCCGACGTCCTTCAGCTCGTCCTGCTTTGCCTTACTCATCTCCCGGTATTGAGTCAGTGTTTCTGTACTCCGGGAGAAGCTACCGAGCCGGTTATAAAACGCCGACAGCATAGTCGTCTCCGGCTTCCAGACTGTCGCCTTCCTCGATGCGCCGACTGTTATCGTGATCTGTCTGTCAAATTGCAAGTGATTCGCCTCCCACACTGATTTTATCCATTCTGCCAATCAGCCTCCGGATCGTCCAAACGTCCGAGAACCACATCGGGGTATACCAGATGTCTGCGCCATTGTCGCTCTCCACAAGCGGATTCATAAGTGAATCGCCGAGCTTAACTTTTGCAGCAAACCCCTGCAAAGAGAGCTGCACATAGCACATCATCGCTGATACCTGAGACAGATCCTGCGCATACAGGCAGATATAATGCTGCGCATTCAGTCCTGTGTGTGCGATTGCCTTCCGGTATTCGTGCCCTGCTGCAATCAGAAGAGCCCCGCCTCCGCAGGCACAGTCACAGACTGATATAGGCTTGACGTTGTCGATCGTGTAGCCATGCTGCCCGAGCTGCGTCTTTGCCATCATTGCGCACAGATTGTACGGCGTGAAAAACTGACCGTGCCAGTGTGAGCCGAGATCGAGCTGCATGTACAGATCACCGAGCAGATCCTGCTCCGGCTCAGCCTCCAGCTGCATGACGATCTCACCGAGGATCTGCGGGAACACCTGCATTTCATCCTTCGTGTACTTGTGTGCGATGTCCGCATAGGATGCCTCACGCTTCTCACGGAAGCGGTCGTCCACCGTGTTGGAAATCGACAGCGCAAACATCGTCATGCTGTCCTGCCACAGCTCCCAGAGCTGGTGCGAGCCGATCAGAGAGTTGTACATCTTGACAATGCCCTTGTATTCCTGTTTGGATACTGTACCTCGTGCCATGCTTCCGCCTCCTTACACAACATACTTTCTATGCGCCGCTTCCAGATCGTCGTCGCTCAGGTCGAGGTAGATCTGTGTCGTGCTTATCTGCTCGTGCCCCAGCATTTTTGACACCATCTCGATGGGCATCCCTCTCCGCAGTGCGATTGTTGCACTTGTCCGACGGAACCGGTGCGGATGGACGTTATCAACGCCGGCACGCCTTCCTATTTTCCTCACCATCTGCTCGATGGATCCCGCATCACGCATACCCTCTCCGATGAGCTTCGGATCCCGATACCAGTATCGTGCAGCACATCCGCCGTGGTTCTTTGAATGTGGTTTCTGTCCGAGATTAAGCCCAGCCGGGAACACATACGGATTTGTGTCTTTACGCTCGTCAAGAAACTTCTGGATCGCAAGCTGTGCCTTTGCGTTGAAATACACTGTCCTGTCTTTGTTGCCTTTGCCATGTACGATGACCTTCCCGTTGGAAATATCCTCGATCCGGATCTGAACCAGCTCCGACACACGGCACCCCGTTGAAAGCAGCACCTCAACGACTGCCGATTCCTGCGCTGTCTGACATGCTGATCGGATGCGCTCGCACTCCATTTCTGAAAACGCTTTCTTCTTCACCCTGTCCTGCTTGATTCTCTCAACCTTGGTCATAGGGTTTTTGGGCATGATCTCCTCCGCGTTCATCCATGCATAGAACGAACGCAGATACCTGACCTCGTTATTGGCTGTTGTCTTGGAAATTCCGTCCTGCGTAAGCCTGACGGCAACATAGACGCGGATATCATCAGCGGTGACCTGTGTGCAAGGCTTCCCAATTCTGGCGAGGATCTTCTTCAATTCTGTCGCATACAGACCGATCGTCCGCTTTGTGCATCCCTTGACCATCTTCGCTGCAAGGAACCGTTTCAGGAGCTGCTCATTCATGGCATCGTCACACAAGGCAAGTGCTGTCTCCATTTGTGTGATGCTGTAATTCTTCATCAGAATGTACAGCTTGTCAGCGATACCTTCCGTATCAACGCCCATGCTATCCAGCATACATACGATGCTGTTCACAAGTTCATCCTTCACATAGCTCCCTCCTCAATCCTTTTTGTAATAATCCCCGACGAATCCGTCAGCGTTGAGCAGCAGCCCCGGTGCCCAGTCGATAGGCTCGCACATCAGCCGGCAGATCTCGCCCAGATCGGCTCGCTCCTCCGGCACGTCGAGGATCACCTCGTCGTGGATGTGCATGACGATCCGGTAGCCGGCGTCCTCAATGCGCTGCAACGCAGCAGCCAGACAGTCCCGGGCGATCGCCTGCACGACGTTCTCGGTCAGTTTGCCGCCGTAGGTCTCCAGGTCGCACCAGTTGCCTGTGTTAGCGCCCCAGTAGTGCAGCGACGGCTTCCCGAAGCGATTCTCGCCGATATACGGGTTACAGTAATACAGCTTTCTACCGGACGGGAGCTGGATTGTGAGGAAGTGCAGCCCGTCAGGCGCTCCCTCATAGCGGAAAATCAGCCCGGCAGCGTCGAGCGCCGCACCTGTCCGAATCACATCCATCGCTGCATTCTCGATTTGATACCACAGCCGGACAATGTTTGGTGAAGCTTTGCGCCAGTCGTCCACGATCTGCTTGAGCTCTTCGTCGGACATGTTTGTGCCGCCCATTGCTTTCATGGCACCGACAGACCCTTGATAACCACAGGCGAGTTCGGCGATTTTACCCTTCTGCCGCAGGTGCCCGTTCTCGCCGTGCTTGACGACGGGGACGCCGTAGATCCTGGATGCCGATGCGCAGTAGATGTCCTCGCCCTTGGCGAATGCATCCATGCGCCACTCCTCGTCAGCCAGCCATGCGATCACCCTCGCCTCGATGGCAGAGAAGTCGGCGACTACAAACTTGTGCCCCTCAGCAGGGATGAATGCTGTGCGGATGAGCTGCGAGAGCGTATCCGGCACGTTGCCGAACACCAGCGAAAGCTCTTGCACCCGGTGCGCTTTGACCAGCTCCCGGGCATAGTCGAGTTCTTCAATATAGTTGCGGGGCAGATTCTGCATCTGCACCAGGCGTCCAGCCCAGCGCCCTGTCCGGGATGCGCCATAAAATTGCAGCAGCCCCCGGATCCGCCCGTCTGCGCATACGCAGTCAAGCATCGCCTTGTACTTGGACACCGAGGTCTTGCCGAGCTTCTGCCGGAGCTCCAGAGCGGCCCCCACTTTCGGGGGCAGATCCTCCCGGCTGAGCAGCTCCTCGACCGCCGCCTTGCTGAGAGACGAGGGAACCTCGCCGAGGTTGTCGCCGATCCACGCCCTGAGCTGCGCCGGGCTGTTTGGGTTGGAGAGCCCTGTCACGGCTTTGGCCTGCGCGAGCAGACCGGCGGTCTCGGCATCGGAAAACGCCACGGCGCCCTCTGCGAGATCCATGTCCAGCCGTACACCGGCGGCATTCACGCGCATATCCTGCTCCCATTGCCGCTGCACAAAGCTGGGCATGGGGAAGGCGGACAGCCGGCTCTCCACCTCCATCTCGGTGATGACGTCCTGCTTGCAATATCCCTTGAACAGCTCCCACTTCTCCGGCTCCTGCGCAGGGCTGACCGGTCTCCCGTTCTTGCCGGGGACGCAGAACTTCTGGATCAGGCTGGCGCCGATCTTGTCCTTCTGCTTGTCCTTCGGGAGACCGAGCGCCTCGCCGACCTTGGCGAGACCACCGATCAGTCCGCAGTACAGCCCGTGTACCATCGTGCAGCACCATTGGCTGAGCCATGCCGCGGGATCTGACACGTGGAAATGCTTAGACAAGCAGTACCACTCGAACGCTGCGTTGTAGGCGTGCTTGGTGACTTCGGGGGAGAATAATGCGACCTGTGCGTCCATGGGGATCTGTTCCCCCTGTGCCAGATCTATGACGACAGGCATCGAACCATCGAATGCATAAGCAAATAGTAGTATTTTGAAATCACCGGACTGCACATATTTGTACAGCCCGGCATCCTTGATGTTGACAGATGAGTAGGTTTCGATGTCGATGGACATGTGACGGATCACAGCGGCAGACCCGTGATCGGGTCAACTGCACCTACCGGGTGATACGGTGCCGGAGCAGGCTGCTGCGGGTACTGCATCGGCTGCTGATACTGCACAGGTGCCTGAGCAGGCTGCTGTGGGAACTGCGCGGGCTGCGGGATCTGTACAGGCGCCGGGGCAGGCTGCTGTGCTACAGGAGCGCCGCCGAACGCATCAGCTACAGAGACACCGCCGCCGAGCGGATCACCGTCGTGGAGCTTCTGCACCGCCTCCAGACCGAAGCCGATGCCGCGCTTGCCGTTGGAGTTGTAAGCAAAGACGGACACGCACACTCTGGCATAGCAGCCGGAGTACAGCTCGCCCTTCTGCACGATCGGGTTCATACCGGCGTCTACCATCTGCACCGGGTTCTTGTTTGATGCTGTGAATACCCAGTGACCCTTGCATTCTGCGCCGAACGGCTCGCCGTTGGGGCGTACACCGTCGCCGTCATAGATCGGCAACGCAACGACCGGAGGCAGCACGCCGTTCCACTTCTCTGCCACGCCCTTCTGCTTGGCGTACTCGATGGCGGCGTCGATGCGTGCCTTGGTCTGCACGTCGCTCTTGGGCACCAGCACGGTCGTGCTGTACTTTGCCTCGCCGCCGTTGTTGCTGTACGGCTCAGACAGATGGACGTAGCTCAGGCGAGCCTCTCCGGTGGTAAACTGATTCTGATTCAACATGTTTTAGTCCTCCTTGAACATTTCTTCGAGTTTCTTCTTGCTTAATGCCTTGCGTTTATCACTCTCAGGTGCCAGTGTCGGCTTGCCTGCGGGCTTCGTGATATAACTGCCGATCAGCTCCGCCAGCTTCTTCTTGCCGCAGAGCTTCTCCAGCGCCGTCAGACCGAGGGGCTTGCGCTCATAGAGCAGATCGCTGTCATACCCCGAATCTGTCAGCACGCCGAACGCCTTGTCGGTGTCGGTGATCGTCCGGACGCTGCGACCCTCGACAAGCTTCCAGCCGGGGATCTCTCCGCCCGCCAGCAGCTTCTCCTGCGCGTAGGTCTCCAGCCCTTTGACCCAGTTTTCGAGCGTCTGTGCCCGGAGCAGGATGCCGCCGATCTCATCATCGGTCAGAGTTTCGCCCTGCTCCATCCGCTGCTTGGGCTCCTCCAGTGCCAGCATCGCCGCAGCTCTCGCCCGGCATACGCTCTTAGCCTTGCAAAAACGGCACCACTCACCGGCGCAGAACGTACCCGTGCCGCTGTATGCCTCCTCCGCCTTGCCCTTGATTGTCTTGCCCCATGCGGTCAGCGCATCGACCGTGAGCGTCTCCTCGGAATAGTTGTCCAGTCGCGGCTGCACGATGTGCACGGTGACGGTGCGGATGTCGTAGAGCAGCGAGTATGCCCGCAGAGCGCCCAGAGCGTAGAGCCTGAGCTGCGGGTTTCCCTCTGCCGACACAGGCACGCCCTTGCCATATTTGAGATCAAACACGTGCAGCGTGTTGCCGCTGATCACGATACAGTCCGCCGTTCCGAAGCACTCCGGGGCGATGTGCGAGATGTCGAGCCGCTTCTCGACCACGACGTAGGGCGGGTCGAGGAAGGCGTAGCACACGCCGAGCACAGTGTCGATGTACAGCCCGACATAGTTCTCCATCTCCGGGCTGAACATCGGATCGGAGCGGATCTCCTCGAGGAGATCAACATACGCATCGTCCGGGATGTCGTCGAAATGGCGCTGAAGGCTAAGCTCCGCCAGACGGTGCGCCAGTGTCCCCTCGGCAGCGTAGGGGCTGCCGGCGTCGGGGATGGTCTGCTCGAGCTTCAGGCAGGCGGTGCAGTGGCTCCACCTGTGCGCTGCGGATGGGGAGAGCGCTGCGTGAGCGCCCGGCATTAGATCTGCCCTCCCATCGCTCTCAGGCGTGCTGCGAAGTCCGCCCTGCTCGCCTCCGGCAGTTCTGCGATCGACAGTACCCCGTACTCCGCCAGCAGTGTCAGCAGCTCCTGCTGCCTGCCCTGCTCCACCAGCGGACGAGCCGCCAGTCCGAGCTGCTGCGTGCTGTACGTCTGCGGCTGTGCTGCCGGCATCTGGGCGGGCATCGGCTGCGCAGCCAGGATCTGCGAAGAGGGGGCAGTCGTCGTGGACATCGCCGTAGGCATAGAAGACTGCTGCACAGGGGCAGACGGGAGAGGGACGGGAGCCGCAGTCGGTGCAGCCGTCGAGATCGCTGCGGGTGCCACAGGTACGGCAGGCGCAGTCCCCAGCAGCGTGAGAAGCTGCTCCTTCGTCAGTGTCAGTGTGATGGTCGCTTGAATTGTTTCCATGGTAGTCCTCCTTTAAATTATCCCCGCTTAGCGGGTTGTTGGTGAGTTGTGTGAGCGCCTGCTGCGCTGCCCTGTGATTTTCTCGGAACACATCGTCCCGGTGGAGTGCCAGAGCATCACCGACCTCATGCATGTGCTTTGGCCCGATCTCCCTGTGCAGCCACTCCGGCTCGAGCTGGTACTTGTGGTACAGCTCCGGGATGGTCTTGATGCTTGCCCTGCAAACGGCATTGAATGCCCGCACGGACAGGTTCAGATCTGCAATATCCACTTGACAAATCACGTCCTTTCTGATAAACTATAGGTGTATACTTTCTTCTGCGCCTGTACCGGCTATTCGGTCAGGTGCTTTCTTTTTATACGAGATCATGATAGCGCTGCGGGCAGTCTATGAAGATCTCGCCGTCATCTGTCATCTGCACCCCCACGATCAGTGCCGTTCCCGCAAGTGCCGGATACCCAGAAATCATCATCGCCGCCGGATTCAGCGGCAGCTGTTTCAGAAAACCCTCATCATCCACCAGCATGGCCGCATCCTTACCAAGCCGCACAATCCTGCCAAGCCGCACAATGCCGAAGAACCCGCCCAGCATGTTCCAGATGCGCTCATTCTGTTCTTCGATCGTTTCGCCGCCGATGTCCTGCATCAGCCTGCTTCCGTCTGTGTTGATCTGCAATACTTTCATCACTCTGCCACCTCCTTCTTAAACATCCTCTCAATAGCACTGTAGGTGTACGCCTTCACGCAGTCGCCCTTCGGCGCTACAGACGCCTGCTCGTCGTAAAAGCTGTTGTTCGTGTCGAAGTAGATGAAGAACTGATCCTCGCCGTGGTGCTCGTTGAGCGCCTGCTGGATCTCCTCCAGCGTCAGCGTGCCACGCTGTTTCTGGATGATGTAGCAGTCCTCGTGCATGTCATACTCGATGCTGATGCCTCTTTTCATACGCTCTCCTCCAACAGTTGCCGCAGCGTCGCCAGGAAGTCCCTGTACTCCTGCTTTGCCTTCTCCAGCTCAGCCTGCTTGTGCTCGATCGCATTCTCCAGCTCCATTTTGCGCTGGTGGATCGGTGTGATGTGATCCATCCAGTCGGATGTTCTGGGGTGACGCTCTGCGTTCTGCTTCTTCATCGCCTCGGCGTGCTTCTGATCCATCTCCGCTTCCGTGATGCCCTCAGAGCCGTCGGGGTTTCGTTTCGGGGGTTTCCATCTCCGATCCGGCTTTACGCACTTGCCAGCCTTGACCAGATCGGCGACAAAACGCTGCACCGTGCTTTCGCTGACCTTATACTTCCGTGCAAGATCCAGGAACCTGACCGTGGGGTCTGCGAGGTACTCTTCGCAGATCTGCTCCCGCAGCTCGGCGTCAATCTTTTTGGCCATGCTCCACGACCTCCTCCCGCAGCATCTCCAGCTCCCGGATCACGGCGCTGCACTTCCGGCACTCTGCCAGATGCCCCTGCCGCTGCGCCTCGGATAGCGACTGTGCATCACTGTGATAGCGCCCCTCAGCGCGCTTCATGGCTCCGCGCCAGTAGCTCAGGCGGGAGTCGATGTATGCCAGCATATCCATCACTGCGCCCTCCGATCCTCAATGCGTCCGTACCATACGGCACGTTCAAATGTCTCGTCCTTCTGCTCCTGCATCAGCTTGGCGACTGCCACCATCTCCGCCCAGCGTCTCTGCTGCTCCGCCTTGGCTGCCTTGATTGCCTGCCGCCTTGCGTTGCGCTGCTCGATCAACACTGCGATCGCAACACATGCCAGAACGGCTGCCATGACATATGCCAGCGCCGTGAACAGTGTGGCAAGCGCTCCTAAAACTGTAGTCATTGTGATTCCTCCTTCTTGCGAATGACCAGCTCGTAGCCGGTCGCATCCAATACAGCCAGCACCGTGCTGAGCCGCAGATCACCATACTTATACATCATCTTTTCGATGACGCCGTGCGAGATGCTTGTCTCCTCGTGCAGCTGCCGGAACGTCGTCCGCTTCTGCTTCTCCCGACAGATCAGACGGGAAAGCTCTTCTCTGAAGTCGCTCACCGCAGCTCCTCCCGCACCCGCTTCTGGATCATGCTGACCAGGCTCGGGCTGAGCATGTCCTTCAGGACCTTCTCGTAGGCGCCCTCGATGGTCTCCAGCTCGTCGGTCAGCTCCTTGATCGTCTCGGCCATCTTCATGCGGGTCTTGCGTGCCTTGGGCGTTGCGCCCTCGCCCAGCTCGATCAGCCGGTCATTGGCTGCACGCTGGATCTTCTCGGCCAGACCGCCCTCATTGAACTTGTACGCAGCGCAGAACTGCGCCTTGCTCTCCCACCGCTCGTTCATGTACTCCCGCTCGATCTCCTCGTAGGTGATCGCATCGGGGAAGATGTCGGTGTGGTTCTCGAACTCACTCAGAAGCATCGTCGCCCTCCTCATCATCCGAAAGCATTTCACGCATCAGCATGAGCTTGGTGAGGTCTTTGAGGATCTCAACGGCGGACTTGTCGCATGCTGCTGCTATCTGCTCGATGATATCACAAACCAGTTCGAGTTGCTTGAATACAGTCCCGTAGCACGAAAGTACTCGCCCGGATGCTTCGGCATCATCGAACACTTTCATCGCCATCACAAACGTCTTGTCGCGCTTCTCGGCAAGCTCGTGGAGCTCCTCAATGGCAGCTTCCAGCTCGGCGGGCAGCTTGTGCTCCTCGGGTGTTTTTGCCTCTTCCTCGATCTCACTGAGTTTTCCGACGATGTCCTGGAGCGCTTTCAGCAGCTCGATCTTCTTATCCTCCGGGATGTTCTTCATGTTCATGTGTTTTTCTCCTTTCAAAATCTCCACTGGCACATATACCAGCGGACGAAGTGTGCGGTGGGGACGACAAATCCCCGGTTGAGCTTACCCGGCCTGCGTTCAGCGATGCCGAGCAGCCCCTGCTCCTGCAATGCGTTCCGGAGCGTGTCCTGATGGCAGCCGAACAGCTCTGCAAGAACCGGGACAGGGATCTGCAACGGGTACTTCTCGATGATCTCGGCGAGCTTTGCGGTATCCTCCGCAAGAAATTCGGTGATCTTCTGGTCGGGTGTCATAGGTCAGGACTCCTTTCATTATGAGCTCATGCTGTCTTTCATTTCGTTTTCTTGCTTTTTGCAGGCTTCTTGTTTGCATGCTCTGGGATAAACAGTAACCGGAATGTCTCTCGTCCTTTCGGCGTGATGAGGGTCTGCGTATCGGAAAAGCCGGTCTTTTCGTTGGAAAACTCTTTTAGCTCAAAAACGCCTTCCTCGACATGCTTGGCATACGGCTTGAGCTTACCTTTCTTGTCACGGTACATATACTTCTTTTCAAGCAGGAACGTCACAAACTGGTTCTGCTTGACGCCAAGCTCCTTTGCGGTGTCGCGGATATTAGTGAGCAAATTACGGTCTACCAGCTCGTCAAAGTAGTCGGCTTTCGGCTTCATGATCTGGTTGTCCACGGTCAGGGACGAATTCTCGACCTGTAAGGTCTTGATCTGAATCTTTGCCTTCTCCAGATTCTGGTCTGCGATTCTCAGCGCCCTTGCCATGATCGCCTCCGGAGAGTTCCATTGCTCCTCAACAGAGATGAAGTAGCGCCGGATTTCCTTTCCCTTCTCAGTACGCTGGAGCATACAAATCTCTTTTGCCATCGGAATGGAGAGTGCGTGGTCTGTCGCCGGTCTGCCTCCTTCGGGGGTTTTACTCAAAAATGAGTAAAAGTCCTCGCCCTCTGAAAAACCGTATTCGCACATTCTCTTGAACCAGTCGTTGTATCTGGTTTCCACTCCCAGCGCTTCGTGCAGCTCTCTGCCCGATACGCTCGGGTGGGCGGCGTCGTCATAGTTGACGAGGATTACTTCATGCATTTATTTTTCCTCCTTCTTACAATTACCTTCTTCTTGGTTTTGCCGTTCACCAGCTCGTCGATCGTGCAGTCGAAAAGAGCAGCAAGCTTTTTTAGCTTGTCGATGCTGGGTTCACGGTCTCCGGATTCGTACTGAGTGATTGAGGTCGCAGATACGCCGATGGCATCAGCTACCTGTCGCTGTGTCATTCCTCGCGCGTATCGTAAAGCTCTTAGTGCAATCATTCGTTAGCCTCCTTTGTATCTGCCAGCATGTAAAAGCCATTGCTGTAGACAAGCGTTCTACCAAGTACGTCTGCAATCTTCTCAGCTACGCGACGGCTGTCATTCGCGCCACACATAAAAGCCTTGATTGTGCTTTCTTCAATTCCTGCCTGTTTAGCAATCATTGCATAGGTGAGATGGTTCGCTTTTGCAAGTGTTTTAGCATCTTGTCTAAAATTTGAAAACATATTTTGTCACCTCCTAACAAATTCAAATAACAATCACTTTCAACAGTTGACAAAGTTGAGGAAGTATGGTACTATAAGAATATAGAAGTTGAAGAAACTGAAACCCCGCTAAAAGTATCAGATTCTAAAATAACTATTTACGCCTTACAATTGATTGAGACTTCCTCAACTCGCATTTTTATTATAGTTGATTTTTCATCAATTGTCAATAGTTAGATTGAGATTTTCTCAACTTTGTTTGGCGTGCACAAAAATGAAGGTGATATTATGGGCACATTAGACAGGATTTC
The DNA here is from genome assembly GCA_024684395.1 of Oscillospiraceae bacterium. Lineage (GTDB taxonomy): Bacteria > Bacillota > Clostridia > Oscillospirales > Ruminococcaceae > UBA3855. The sequence goes on along the minus strand of JAIKWY010000147.1, from coordinate 3,448 downwards.
TCTATTACTAACGGAAAGAAAAATATCGCAGAAGGACTTAACCGATTATTTGGGTGTTGACAAAAGTACGTTTTCACAGTGGAAAAAAGGAACAAGCCAGTCGTACAATAAATATCTTCCAAGCATAGCTGCTTTCTTTGGCGTGTCGATGGGTTGGCTTTCTGGCGAAACTCGATTCCGAACAAAGCAAGAATTACTTGAATGCTACAACTCGTGGGATTTGTTATACAATGAGCATTTAAATGCACCTTATGATTTTTGTGGGCTGCTAAAGGAATTACGCGAAGAACAAGATGTCACGACAGAAGAAATGGCGAAAGAAATCGGGCTTACCACAGAGCAGTATAAGGAATGTGAGTATGGTGGAGATCCCATTTCATATGAAGAAGCCATGAAATTGTGTGAGTATTTAGGTACTACTGTAAAGCAGGTTTTGTTCGATCACGCTCTATATGAACCAGAATATCCTGTTCCCCCGGAGTGGCAGAATGATATTGACGGATTTGAAAAGATGCGGCAAGAAGCCGAAGATGCGGACAGAGCCGATTATTATGCTTATGCATCTAAAACACAAAACGTCTCCGAACCCGAAGACGAAAATCTCATTATATTGAACCGCAATGCTAAAAAACTAAGCCCGGAGAACAGAAAGAAGCTGCTCGACATGGCAAAGCTCATGTTTAAGGAGGAGTTTAAGGATGACGAGGAATCCTGATTATAAACGTGCGACGAATGCGGCATATACTGAACTACAAAAATATACAGGTGCGTACCCTGTCATCGACATTTTTCAGATTATTGAAAATGATAGTAAGATTTCTGTTAAAACTTACACCCAAGCTGCTGAACAGATGGGGTGCACACATAATAAGTTTGCTTACAATATTGCCTCAAGTGAGTTAGGATTTAGCATTATTGATTGTACCACCGGAAAAAGTCTTATTTTTTATAATAACTTAAAATGCGAGGAAACAATAAGATTTGTTCTTGCCCACGAGTTAGGACATATTCGTCTCGGGCACTGTGAGGATGATAAAGTTTCTGATAGCGAAGCTAATTGTTTTGCGCGCAATCTTTTATGCCCTGTTCCGGTTATCCAGGAAGGAAAGTTGACCACGCCGGAAGAATATATGAAATCATTCTGCATCAGCGCCCCAATGGCCAATATCGCTGTTCAATACTTTGGTTCTGACCTTTACTATGCTCGCAAAGATTTGATAGAATATGTAAGAGACAGGAGTTATTGTTCCATTACAGGTTATAGCTTGCGGGAGATTTATGGCTATTAGGAAACTCATTCCGCAATCAAGCAATGCTGGAGGCGTTTATTAGTTGAGCATGTAAGCAGGAGGTGTTTTTATGGGACTGTTCGACGGGGTCAAGCCATTCCCAGATGAAGATGACGAAAAATACGCTAAGGGGTTGCCACGAAAAATAGGATACACTAAAACAGAAGCCCAGTTTCTTGCCCCTCAGCTGCTTAAACAGGTGCGTGAAAGTGTAAATCTAATCAATTCCACTACAAATCCAGATGTATTCTTTGAAAGATATGGGTTTGCAATTTATCGATTAAAAGAATTGGCGAAAATGGAACGGCATGTTAAACTCTCTGGTGATAGACCAAGCGTATTTTTAGTAACGATGCGTCAAAAGAAACAGTCGGCAATCCATAATCTAATAGATAGAATATACGACAAAGCGGATCAGAAGCTGACTGCAACAAAGACCGATAAATCCAAACTATCTAATATTGAGAAGATCGAGAAACAACTGGAATTATATTTTGACCAGATGGATAAAAGTACGATCAATTATCTAAATCAAAAACTGTCCTTGCTAAAGCAAAAGCATATAAAACAATAAAAATCCGCCCCGGCGCTTGCAACACCGAGGCGGACTATGTAGGATGTTCTAAGATTGCACCCTCAGAACATCCTCATTATACCACAATTCCATTTGTCTTGTCAAGTATAAGGAGGGATCACTATGGGCAGACCACGCAAAGAAAAGCCGAATCACGGCAAGGTCTACGAGGTCAAGATCACGATCGGCAAGAGCTTCGACGGCAGTCTGATCCGCAAGAGCTTCTACAGCTCCGTCAGCAAGGCAGATGCCAGAGCTAAAGCCGAGCAGTACAAGATCAGCCGGTCCGTGCAGGAGATCACGGGGGAGACCCCGGAGCCGAAGCACATGACCTTTGAGAAATGGGCATACAAGTGGCTTGAGACATATAAGAAAGGGACAGTCAAGGAGCATACATACAACTTCACCTACAGATCCAATATCGAAAAATACCTGATACCGTTCTTCGGAAGGGCTTTGTTGACAGAGATCCGGCAGATCGACATTCAACGATACTTCAATGAGGTGCGTACCCAGGACGGAGAACCGCTTGCAAGATCCACGTTGGACAAGCAGAAGATCATCCTGAAGAGTATGTTTGATGCCGCGATTGATAATGATTTGTGCTATAAAAATCCGGTCAAGGGAATCAAGTACCAGCAGACAGCTGAGAAGTGCGAGCGGAAGACATATAGCCGGGAAGAGGCAGATAAAGTAGAACAGTTTGCAAAATCCTGCGGACAGTATGGTGTGGTGATTATGCTGGAAACAGGTGTGCGCCGTTCCGAACTGCTTGGCTTGCAATGGGATGACATCGACACTGATCATAGGCTGATACACATCCAAAGAGCGGTTACGCAGACCAAAGGGAAGATTTTGACGGGACCACCGAAGTCAGTCAGCTCGGATCGCTGGATCCCGATCTCGGACGATTTTACTGTTTGGCTTAAAGAGCTTCCGCATACCGGAGCCTATGTACTTGGCGGTGATAAGCCAAAAAGTCCGTATGGTTATGCGAGTGCGCACAGCCGGTTTATGGATCGGGCATCTTCAGAGCTTGATGTTCCTGCTTTAAGTCCGCATGAACTGCGGCATACATTCGGAACGCTCCTCCGTGAAGCCGGTGTGGATATTTATACTATTCAGCGCGTTATGGGACACTCAGACATTTCTGTAACCTCTTCCGTATATGTTCACAATGACGTTGAAGTTCTTCGGAGACAGATGGGGCTGGATTAGTACGACACCAGTACGACATAAACGGTATTTTATCTAAGTTTGTTTTATATCATGCTGTTTGTATCGCATGGAACACAGCCTTTTTTAAACCGAATGTCGCAATTCTTGACTTTGACGGGGCAGACTGGAAATCGTGTGTGCGTTAATAGCGCACCGAGGGTTCGAATCCCTCTCTTTCCGCCAAGAGGAAAAGCCCATGTTTAGTGGAAAACCACGGAACATGGGCTTTCTTGCGTCATGTTGGATTTCGGTTCAAACCGCTCGTGTGACGTTCAAACCGTCAAAAAATCACACGAAATTCCAATAAAATCACACGAAAAATCACACGGCAGCGCTGCCGTGGAACCCGAATAAATATCTGAAAAGA
>JAIKWY010000122.1 GCA_024684395.1 Oscillospiraceae bacterium | reverse complement strand
CTCCTTCCGGATGGAGATCGTGGCGCATGGGATGGCTGGGCGTTTTGCGCCCATCAGAATACGCTGTACTGGTATACCGCTATGAAATTGTCAAGCTGCGAAAAGAGGATTATTCCCCTCTACCTATACACGGTGACTTTTGCAGGAATTTACTCCCTCTTTTTTCAAAATTCGGAATAATAGACAAATGTTGGGCGCCATATTTGTGCATTATACCGTCTGATTGTATACAATCGCTGTTGTTTATATCCGCTTCATCTGATTTCGTCTTTATTATAGCATTTTTGCTGTGTTGAAATTTGTCGAAGCTTGTAGGCTAAAAAAATATTTTTTAATGCCCGAAAAATATGGTGATGAATGTGATAGTTAGAATTACAGGGCTTACACTCTTCACAGATATTTCACCGAATTAATGCATTTTTCATGATCTGTTTTTTCGTTTCAGATTGGTGCGGTATCATAGAAGCATAGAAAACAATCTGCAACAATTCACCGGAAGGAGGGTTCGCTATGAATACAAACAGAAATCTTACCGCATTCCTGATCGCACTCAGCCTTTGTATCAGCCTCACGGCGTGCAGTGCAGCGGAAACAAACAGTTTTCTTACGACATCGGATACAGCAGTGACAACAGAGACCATCACAGAAGAAACAACAGAAGCCTCCGAGGATGATGACCGTCCCGGTGATCTGCCTGACGGTGAACGACCGGATGCGCCTCTGGATGGAAAAGGCGGAGGTCCCGGCGGGAGCAGCAGTGCAGATATTGACTACTCGGGCGCTGTAGGGATCACATCAGATGACACGCAAGCAGGCAAGAACTCCATCGAACTGACGAACTGCGACCTTTCCGCCAACAACACCAAGTGCAACGGCAATGCCACGTTCTTCGACACGATCATAATCTATCAGTCCATGACTCCGCCTCTAAGATGAGCGGCGCTTTCAAAAAGTTCCGCTCATTTCATTTATCATCACATGCAGTTAGCATTCAATCTATAGGGCATCTCTAAATACATAGTTTTTAGAGATATCCTATAGATGTATAACAATATTGGCTTTCTTACAGGAGCCTAAAATATGGTAACAACGCACAAATATCCCGTTTGTGATTTGTGCATAGCAACAAAGTTTATCATCAAATTGCATCATTCTGAAATTTCCGTTTTGATTTCCGTACTAATAGAGTGAAGGGAGGGAGTTCCATGACAGACAAAGAGATCACCGGGCTGTTCTGGCAGCGCTCCGAGAATGCCATCCGGGAAAGTCAGGCGAAATACGGCGGACTTGTCCGGCATGTCATCAGCGGGATCCTGCATGATACGCTGGATATTGAAGAATGCGAGAATGACACCTTTCTGAGCGCATGGCAGAGCATCCCGCCGCATGAACCACGCAGCCTGAAAGCCTATCTTGCGAGCATCGCACGGAATACTGCCTACAAGCGGGCGGAGTACCTTTCCGCCGCCAAGCGAAAGCCCGAAGCGCTGCTCTCACTCGATGAGCTGGCGGAAACGCTTGCCGATGCAAGGACAGAGGACTGCTCGGACACAGAGCTTTCCGGGATCATCAACGGCTTTCTGGCGAAGCTCCGCCCGGAGCAACGCAAGGTCTTTCTGCTGCGCTACTGGGCAGGGCTTTCCACAGCGGAGATAGCCGGACGGACGGGCTTACCCAAGTCCAAGGTAGATATGATGCTGCACCGTCTGCGCCGGAAGCTGCATGACGATCTGCAACAAAGGGGGTATTGCTATGACAAATGAGGAGATCCGGCGCATGATGGCACTGGTGGACGAAAAATACATTGACGAGCTGACCGAGACAAGCGCCCCGGATCATATCGCATTTGCCGAGGAGGAGCGCTTTGAAACAGAGGAAGCAAAGCGGCAGTTCCCGTGGGTCAGCGTCCTGAGCATTGCGGCGGCGTTTGCGCTGCTGATACCGGGTGCGCTGCTGGCAAAGCATGTGATGGAGACACGGGTACTGGATCCGGCAAGCGAAGAATCCGTCGAATCGGTGCCGGAAACAGAAGCGCAGGAGCAAAACCCGGTACCGTTTGCGGAGGAGCTGAAAGGGCGGGAGCTTCAATTTGATCTGGTGCAGAAGGATATGCCCTTTTACCTCAGAACGCTCGGACCCGATGCAGAGCAGGCATTCCTGACGGCGCTTGAAACGCTGCGTTGGGAACCGTTGGAGATCTATCCGGCAGATCTGGACGATCCGATCGAGATCCAAGGCACCTTCTTCACGATGTACGCCGACCGAGGATCGCAGGACGGCTTTGCAGTGACGTTCTCCCGTGATAACGGACAGATCCTCTGGGGTAACAGCACGGAGATCCGGACATATTCGCTCTCTGCCGAGGAATTTGACATGCTCAGGAACATCGTCGAACCGGATGTACCGACGGAAACACAGGCAGCAGAGCCCGCCTCTTCGTGCGAAACACTAAACGAAGCCAATGCCGCCGATCGCCCGTGGAAAGGCAAGCTGCTGCGCACCGAGCAGATCGGAACGATGACGCTGGACAGTGCAACTGATTCCGGCGATGACACCTATGAAGAGCTGCTCCTTGTCTATACGGATCCTGATGATCCGGCGCATTGTATGCAGATCCGGTATACCACGCAGGAATTTGAAGAAATGTCGGAGGAGAGTTCGGACGGCTATGCGAAGCTCATCAGTCCGGCGGATACCCTCTCCACGTATTATGTCGGCACTTTCTTTCGAGATCCCGTAAGGTGCAACGGCAGCCCAGTGCTGTGTGTGGAATGCGGCAAATTCAACATCCAGGTCAGCGCCGAGGGCTGTATCCGGCAGGATATGAAGGATGTCATCATTGCGATCAAGAACGGATGGCGTGACGTTCTTGAAGAGCCGGTAAACGGTCAGACATTCATCGACGATGTGACCTATGAACAGGCGCAGTCGGTGCTGAACATTGCCCTGCCCGATGAGATCATGGGCTGGCAGGAATCGCCGGAAAGCGTGATGGAGCTGGTAGGCATCCAGCTCCATCAGGCAGATACCGGGGTCGTAAACGGCTCTGCGCAGTTCGTCAGTCACGGTGTGAACAAGTGGCTGGTTCTGCAATATGAAGGCGAGGGCGGGTACCTTGAGATCACCGCAGCGCCGACCGGCATTCTGGACAGATACAACATGGCAGCGGAAGCGCCGGAGCTTCCGGACTGGTCGATGAAGATCCTGCTGCATGAGCCATATGCCAAACCGCTGGAAGACGGCAAACTGCAATTCCGGTTCGTGTGCCGTTTTGACAAGATGGCAGAATATGACAATATGGATGTTTTAGTGTCCGGCATCTGCACGGAACAGGCGATCGACCCGTTCGCCAACTTCTACGATGTACTCAAAGGACTTGGCTATAATCCGGATCACCCATTCGGTCTGGCGGATGCCAATGCGCAGGATGCTCCGTGGATGGGCGATGTCATCACGCCGGAAACGATCGGCAGCTATCAGTTTCAGCGCGGCTTTCTGAATACATGGACGCAGGGGGCGGGGCGGCTCGTGAAATGTGAGAGCCTCTACTATATCGCTGACCGCGGTGCGAGACAGATCCTTGTAGGCTATACAACACAAACACCGGATGAAACGTATCTGGGCATGATCCAAGAGGACGAACTCGATGCAAGAACGCTCCTGACGGATAAGCGGTTTTACCACGAAAACCCCGATGCCAGTGAGCCGGGAGGCTACGGCTTTGTCATCGACCGGGGCGATTACCGGTTCCGTGTCATCATGACGGAGGGCATCCCGGAAGAGGACGTACAGGCACTGATCGACATGATCAAGAAATAGAATAGTTCCTCCAATAGAAAGAGCTGCACTTTTTTCGGGAAGTGCAGCTTGATCTGTTAAGTTTTGAAATTTTTTCTTAAAAACATGTAACGTTTTGTGCTCTTTCTGCGATAGATATATATGAAAGCCATAATTGTGATGCTTCGCTTTCAGGAGGCGGTTATACGCATTAGATTGCCACGAAAACCGCCTATCACCTTGACATAAGCCAACTGACATGATATAATGATAGCAGAATAGGTTTCCACATAGTTCGTCACAATATGTTGATTGCGCACAAAGGAGGGATCTGTATGAAACACACACGTTTTACAGCAGCATTGACTGCGTTGGCTATGCTGTCCTGCGGCATTCCGTCTACCATGTGGACGGTGCTCCCGGCATTGACTGCACAGGCAGCCGCAGACGGAACCTGCGGCGAAAACCTTACTTGGACGCTCGATGACGATGGTGTCCTGACTATCAACGGTACCGGAGAAATGGCTGATTACGAAGAATGGGTTCCCGCTCCCTGGGTCGGACAGCAGAACAACATCAAGCGTGTTGTGATCAGCGAGGGCGTCACATCGCTCGGCGCGGAGGCGTTCTATTCCTTTCCCAATCTGACGGAGGCAATTCTTCCGGACAGCCTGACTTCCATCCATGGCTGCGTATTTTACGATTGCGTTAGTCTGGAAAAACTGAACATCCCGGCTTCCGTGACCAGCATCGGCGGCGATGCATTCGCAGGAACTGCTTGGCTTGCAGCACAACAGAAGAATGATCCTCTCGTGGTTGTGAACAACATTCTGATCGACGCCAAGACCTGTGAGGGAGAGGCGGTGATCCCGGATGGTGTAACAAGCATTGCGGACTATGCCTTCGGAAATGATAAGGTCACATCCGTGTCCATCCCGGACAGCGTGACGCTGATCGGCCATGGTGCTCTTGGATGCTGTCCAAAGCTGACGGAGATCACAATTCCTTCGCATGTCACGAGGATCGAAGCCTTTGCCTTCCAGTGTGACACAGGACTGACGGCTGTCACATTCCCGGAAAACGTGCAGTATATCGGCGTGGAGGTATTCCATGAATGCAAGGCGCTCCGGGAGATCACGATCCTGAATCCGGACTGCTCCCTCTTTGACGTTCCCGGCCACGGCATCACCGCAGAGAACTACACCGGCGTGATCCGCGGCTATGCAGGCTCTACCGCCGAAGCCCATGCTGCGGCGCACGGGATCAGATTTGAAGCACTCGATCCGGTCAATACTTACCACCGGTATGCCGTGCTCAGCAAGACAGAGAATTGCCTTTACCTCATCCGGTTTCCTGTCATTGCTACGGACTGGGAATTTGACAAAAACGGCTCATCGCTACAGACATATATCCTATCCGGGGCAGGCGAATTTGCTGAGACATGCGAGCAGGCGGATCCCGGCGATATTATCGTCTACAAGAACGGCGGTCTCGATCTCACGGAAAAGAGCTGCTGGAATCATATCAGCCGACCTGAAGATGATCAGGGGCACTTTGAAGAGGTCGGCAATCTGCTGACAGATGCAGCCTATGCCGACAATGTCACCGAATGGAACGGCGAGAAACATCTTGCGTTCACCTCTACAGAGGGCAACCGCTATCTCTCGATCACGCAGGAGGGTGCCTACCCGTCATTCATTCCGGAAGACCACCTGAATGACTTCGGTGACCTGAACCATGACGGCATTCACAATGCCAGCGATGCAGCGCTGATCTTACAGCAGGCAGCGCTGGTGGGCGCACGGGATGCTACGTACCTCGATCCGCTGATGGTAGAGGCACAGTTCATCGGCGATCTGGACGGCAACGGCATCTCCAACGCCTCGGATGCGGCGCTTTTGCTGATCTATGCGGCATATTGCGGTGCGCAGCGTGAAGCACCGGCTGATTTGCAGTCCTATCTCTATGAGTTGAATGACACAGTGAAACGGGTGACGATCGGCTACCGGGACGGGCTCTCCTCCACCCACGTCACCAAGGAGCTCCTCACCTCTTCTGCCGAGCTGGAGACATACTTTACCGAGACTGTCACGCCCCAGAACATCAACACAACCGACTGTCTTGCACATCGGGACAGCGCCGAGGTGCTTGCGGAGCTCATGGCGGCCTATCCGGCGGCGTTCTTCGAGACACATAATCTTGCGGTGCTCTGTGCGGATGAAGCAAACCACAATAACCGCCAGGAAGTCCGGGCAATCGACACTTCGGACAGCGGTGTGACGATCACGATGCATCATCTGGATATTATGGGAGAGCCGATCGAGGGCTTCTACGCCGTGCTTGTCGCTGTGGACAAGAGCATCACGGATGTATCCCGGATTACGGTCAACGAAACTCGCAGTAAATATATGGGATAAGGCTATTCGTGTAGGTTACTGCCATTACAATGCCGAATGCTCCCCGGAATGATTCTGGGGAGCATTACTGTGTGAGGAGATTATTCCATGGGCTTGGCACCATTCTCTGCGGCTTGCTGGAGGATGAGCGCCGCATCAGAGGCATTGACGATACCGTCGAAATTGAAATCTGCTGCCTGGAACTGTGCATCCGTCAGACCGGAATCCTTTCCGGCACCCATATTCGCCGCAGCAATGAGGACATTCGCCGCATCGGAGGCATTTGTCGTGCCGTCAGAGTTCAGGTCGCCGCATGTGTAGGCGATCGCATCATAGATGACAGGAACTTCACTTTCGGGCATTCCATACTGCTCGACCTGTGCCTGCAAGATCTCCCAATCGCTTGTATTCTTGCAAACAGCAGCCACGGACATCTCACCGTCCTTGATATAGATCCAGACACTGCCGGGGAGCTTGTTGCGCTTCATCAGGTCATTGACTTGATCCTTCACGGTGCAGACTTCATCCGGGAGCGGGGCATCGGTCACGTAGGAAATGTGCTTGTCACGATCCAGAACACGGTAAGAAGCTACTGTGTCCGGAAGCAGTTCAGCCGGGCTGATGCCACGGTGCAGTGCAGCGCTGTCACCCGTCTGATAGATGCTCTGGACAGGATTCAGAAGCGAAGCAAAGTCAACGTCTTCTGCCTGATACAGCGCAAAGAGCCGCTTATCTCCGACCTTAAGGACGGGCATTCCCACCACGAGCGGGATCTGATCTGTCAGGGCAAGCTGCTCGGTCAGATAGGCATCCTGTATGCCGCCCTCCACACGGAGCATAACGACATTGGAGACCGTATCACAGTAGCGCTTCTGGACTTCGATCTCGTAGAACGTGCAGAGCATTGTTGTCTGACTGCCGATGTTGCAGTTCTCAAAATGGATGCTGCGGACGGTGCCCTCAAACAGGCAATTCGCCTTATCCATCAATGCATTAAAATCGTCGTAATACGGCCAGTCGTATGCGACGGTGGTGTACTGGGTATCAGACGCATTGTGAGTAACTGCATCATAGATGATGAGATCCTCATTCAGCTCCGCTTCCTGCACATAGGTCTGGATGGTATGCCAGTCAGCCGTGTCCTCACAGACCGCTGCGACTGTCTTTGCGCCATCCTTGCTGTAGATCCAGACAGAGCCTTCGATCTCGTTCAGGGTCATGCACTGGCGCAGACCGTTTATGATGCTTTGCAGTTCCTCGTTCAACGGCTGTGTGGAATAGTAGGCTTTGTGGACATCACGATCAAGGACGTAGTAACCGTCCGCTGCTGTCACCGGCAGAGAAGCCGTCACAACAGCCGTACCGCAGAGAGCTGCGGCGAGCATGGCAATCATTCTGTTCTTTTTCATAAAGCATCCTCCTTTGCATTAGTCCGGAAGAAATACATCTTCCACATATTCATAGAGATAATAGCCATTTTCGTTTGAGAAATGAACGGCGATCAGCTCTTCGGATGACCGATCCTTTACAAGATAGACCTGGGCAATGGTGCGCTTTGTGTAATCCGACTCGCTGAACATCTCTGCATCACAGAGATAGTCACCGAATTCCTTTTCGCTCACTTCCAGCCCAAGTGCCTTGTAGATCCTTTTTTCCTCACCGATCCTGGCATAGATGTACAGTATATGCGGCGGAGGTTCATCGAATTCCATACCTGACCCCTCCGGCACAACAGTTGCATCCTGCGTACCGGTATCCACACCTGTCATTTCCTGTGCGGCAGGCTGAACAGTCGGCTCCGTAGGCGGCTGTGTGGAAGGCTGGATCTGTTCCGTCACAGGCGGATCGGTGTGCGGCTGTTCTTGCTGCGATTCTTCGGCAGAGGACTCCGGCACATCCTCGGAGAATTCCGGTTCCGTCGCATCGGTGGGCAGCAGCGTCTCCGCAGTAGCAGCAGGCTCCGTTTCCGTGGGCACTGTTGCAGCCGTGGAAGGAAACTCCGTGCTTTCACTTGACGGTACTTCGGTAGATCCGGTCTCCACAGTAGTCTCTGTGGTCAGTGCCTGTGAGCTTTCGGGCAATGTAGGGATCGTTGGCATGTTCCGGAAGTGGTTCCAATAGCCGACCCCCAGCACGACCGCAAGACAAGCACAGGCCAGCACTGGCGTGATGCGTCGGGTCGTGCGGCGGCGTTTCTCCTGTGTCTGCCGATACACCGCACGTCTGGAAAGGACGCTTTGATACATCTGGTCATCATTCTTCATAGTCAAAGCCACCCCTTTCCAGTTCGGTTTTCAGCGTCTTCTTGGCGTTATAGAGAAGCACTTCGATCTGCCGTTTTGTTTTTTTCATGACCAAAGCCGTTTCTGCATTGCTGAATCCCTCAAAATAGGAAAGATACAGAACATCCCGGTATTCCGGTTTCAGGCTATGGAGCGCCTTATGGATCATGCGCTTCTCTTCGGATCTGATATAATTGCTTTCGAGGTCTTCCTCGTCTGTAAGATATTCTTGTGATTCCAGCGGAACGATGGTGAGCTTCGCGTGCTTTCGGAGATACTTTACAGTGATATTGTGTCCGATCGCATAGAGCCATGTCTTGAAAGAGCTTTTCTCTGCGAATTTCGGACAATGGATCGCAAGCTCTGCAAATGTATCTTCTGCCAGATCCTCGGCAGTATGAATGTTCTGTACAAAGCTGTTAAGATACAGGATCAGTCCAGCCCGGTATGTACAGATGATCTCATGCAGTCCTTCATCATCGCCCGCAAGGAAACGGCGGTAGCTACTTGCACCGTTATCCATCGGGAGATTCCTCCTCTCAAGGGTTCTTGTTTTACCCTTTCACTGATTAGTACCACTTTTTCAGGAAAACGCATAGTGATTATCTGGAAAAAATGGCAGAACCCTGATCTTTGTGAACCGTGTACAAATAGTATAGCACACATTTGGTGATATTGCAATATGAATTTGCGCAAACGCACTTCACAGTTTATGACCGCAGGAAGGGCGTATTCCTCGGCGGTACTCTTCTTGATTCCACCGGAAAACAGGATAAGATATTCCCCAGGTTGCTACATTTCAAAAAACATACTACTCCATGCGAAATATCCCCGATTTGTGCATATTGACAGAATTGACGAAAAGGTGGTATACTGAAATTAAACCGAAATCCGTTTTCGATTGTCTGTTAGTTAGAACACTATCCCTTGCAAGGAGATACAGATGAAAGATATGGACAAGCTCATTGCGGGTGCACAGCAGCATGACCCGCATGATTTTGAACGATTATACAGGATCTGTACCCGTGAGATCGGCTGGTACTGCAAGCGGCTGTGCGGAAATGAGTTTGACGCACAGGATCTGCTGCAGGAGGTCTGGCTCACGGCATGGCAGAAGCTGCCGCAGTATGCCGGCATCAACTTTCCGGCATGGCTGCGCTCTATTGCGCACAATACCTTTCTGAATACACTCAAAAAATACCGTCTGGAGCAGCTCACGGAGGAGCCGCCGGACACAGCGTCGGAGGACGAGCTCCTCGGGCCCGTGCATATCACGGAGCAGCGGATACTCCGGCGGATGCTGCTGCATACCATCGACCGGGAGCTGACCTCGGTGCAGCGCATGACGGTGCTCCTCTACTATTACGATGATCTGCCTGTCAGCGAGATCGCAGAGCGGATGGAATGCTCGGAGGGGACTGTTAAATCCCGGCTGTATCACGCCCGCAAGCGACTCCGGGAGGCACTTGGTCAGTCGGCGGACGCATTCCTCACCGTTGTACCGTGCGTGCTCCCTGCTCTGCGGTATGAGGCTGACCATGCAGGGCGGATGCCGCTGTTTTATCTGCGGCGCATCCTCCCGCATCTGCCCGGACGTGCCGCAGCGCTGACTATGCAGGCGGGCGGATTCGTTACTGCGGCGGCACTGATGGTCACGGGGACGGCAATCGTTTTGCAAAAACATCCGGCAGCGCCTGTGTCGGAGACTGTCGAGGTGACGGAAACAAGCTCTGCCATCGCTGAAAACAATCCCGACACGGAGATCCCGCAGACGACTGTTATCGCAGAAACAGCGGAGACAGGGATGCTCTCATGCTCCGA
>JAIKWY010000079.1 GCA_024684395.1 Oscillospiraceae bacterium | reverse complement strand
TCAAGATTCTTTGCTGACATTAAAATCACCTCCCTTCTTCAGCTCACCGAGCCTATTTGCCATCTCTTTCTGCTTGGACGGGAACAGATGTGCATAGCGGTAAGTGATCTCGATGCTCTCATGTCCCACACGGTCAGCGATCGCCACTGCCGAAAAGCCCAGCTCGATCAGGAGCGAAACGTGGCTGTGACGCAGATCGTGAATGCGGATACGCTTCAAGCCTGTCGCTTTCACGCCCCTGTCTATCTCATGGTGCAGATAGCTCTTGGATATGGGGAAGATCCGCTCATCGGGCTTCTGGTCGTACAGCATACTGAAATACTCCTGCATTTCCTCACAAAGAAAATCGGGCATTTCAATGGTGCGGTTGCTTTTCTTGGTCTTCGGCTCTGTGATGACGTCCTGTCCCTTGATACGCTGGTAGGACTTGTTGATGCGGAGCTTTCTGTTCTTGAAATCGAAGTCCGCAGTCGTGAGAGCCAGCAGCTCACCGAGTCGGATCCCGCACCAGTACAGCATTTCAAAGGCATAGAACGAAATCGGCTTATCCATCATGACCTCGGAAAACTGCATATACTCGTCCTTCGTCCAGAAGTTCATCTCCTTAGCATTCTTCACGCCGATGCTCCCCGCCTTGGCTGCGGGATTGGTACTCAGGTCATAGTAGCGGACAGCGTGGTTGAAGATACAAGAGAGCTGATTATGCAGGTTCTTCAGGTAGGTCTCCGAATAGGGCTTGCCGTTCTTGTCACGGTGACGGAGCAGTTCATTCTGCCATGTCAGCACGTCCCTTGCCTGAATGTCTTTCATGGACTTTTCCCCGAAATAGGGCAGGATCTTCGACTTGATGACACAAGCCTTATGCTCCCAGGTGTTCTGCTTTAGACGGGCTTTCATGTCCTGCTCATACAGCTTGTAGAAGTCCTTGAACAGCATATCGAGGTCTCCACCCTGCTGGAGAAGAAATCTGCGCTCCCAATCCTGAGCCTCACGCTTTGTCTTGAAGCCACGCTTACACTTCTGCTTGCGCTGCCCCTGCCAGTCATCACAGCGTGTCATAACGTACCAAGTGCCGTTTTTGTCCTTGTATACGGGCATCAGTCCTCACCCTCTTTCTTTTCAGGTGCTTTTACCGGGCGTTCCGCCGAGTACACTCTCTCATTGAAATACTCACGGTTCACTCTGCCTGTGATGGTGATGTAGCCCTTGGTGTCAAGCTCCTCATTGAGCTGTTTGATGATCTTGTATGCATACGGAACGGAGATCTCCATGATCTCTGCGAGTTCCTCTGCACGGATAAACTTTTCTGACATAGTAGTCAACCCTTTCTTAAAATATTGTTCTGTGTGGTATCGGGCGCATTTGCGTATCCGATAAGCAAAATTCTCTATCTAAACATTTTTGCTTTTGTCAACCCCTAAATCGAAATTTATCTAAATTTTTTTGTTTAGTATCTATTGACTATCCTAAACAAATATGTTATAATGCAGTAAAGCCATTATTCTCAGGCAGGTGATGTGTATGAAGAAACGCAAGCGACAATCTGATGATTTCCATATTGAAACGATATATGATCCTTATCGTCGCTCAGATGATGATACGTTTAATGAGATATATCAGCGTTATCTTGAGGATAACGATAGAATTATCGAACTGAACAGCTTGACATACTACAAAGCAGCAGTTATCTATAAGGTAACTTTACACGAGGTAGGAATTATTGTAGCATTACCGTGGAAGATCGAACCTGAAAACGACTGCATTATCGTTGATGAGAATGGGAATCAATACGAATACAGAGGTTGTGAGATGATGCGCTTTAGCGGCGAAATACCCGAATGGTACTTCAAAATGGTATTTGCCATTCTTTCTTTTCCAGAGGGCGACATCGGAGAATATTTTGCCAAACAGAACATAAATAAGGAGTGAACCACCATGAGCATTATCGGAGATAAGATACACCGCATTCGTGATTTCAGAGGAATGACGCAGAAACAGCTCGGTATGGCGGTCGGCTTTGACGAGAGGTCTGCCGATGTCCGTATCGCACAGTATGAATCAGGCACACGCACACCCAAGCAGGCACTTGTCGAATTGCTTGCCGAGGCATTGGATGTGAATCCACGTTTTCTTGCTGATGATGAGATACTCGGAGCGGAAGGCGTTATGATGATGCTCTTTGAGCTTGACGAGCATTACCCGATCAGCATCGAGGACTGCGAGGACGAGGACGGCAACAGAAGAAAGGGCATTGTTTTCGGCTCTATCCTGATGACTGAC
>JAIKWY010000062.1 GCA_024684395.1 Oscillospiraceae bacterium | reverse complement strand
GCTTTGCCGATCGACGAAGTGTTTTTAACCTGCTCCGCTGTTGTCGGTGCAGTGATCTGTTCGGGCAACTCGATCTCAATTCCGACTTCATCGTAGATATAGAAACCGGGACACTTTTCGATCTGCCCGTTGATCCAAAAGAAAAAGCCTTCAATATATTGAATGGGATCAATTACATAAGCGATCTGGTTTTCGTCATTAAAGAAATTCTGGTGTATGAATTTATCATAATTGGATAAGAAAATACCGAAGTTAGGGTGCGTATGTATCCAGCCAATGATCTTATCATTCGGAAAATGCTCATCGGCTTCTTTATGCACATAATCCCATGTTTCATGTGTGAATTTCAGCGTTGTAGGTGTACCTTCGCTGTGCTTTCCCTCAATAAAGCCGTCAATGATAATATTGGTCTTTCCGTTCGCCTGAACGGTGTAGCCCATAAGCATACCGCCGCTTTCAACAGTCAGCTTGTCTTTGGTAAACTCATGGATTTCCTTGTATACAGACTGCAAAATGTAAATGTTTTTATCGTGCAGGACTTGTTCTCCCATTTTAATTACATTCTGGGGAAGAACATCTCTGTTTACTTCTTGTTCAGAGGGAGCGAGTATCTTTTCGTATTTCTGCTCGCCCCCGTTTTTCTTTTTAGCCATGATCATCACTCCCATATTTCGATCTCAAAATCGGTTCGTTCACTTTGTTCTGTTTTTAATGCTTTCCATTTGCTTCTGTAATGAAGCGTTATCAACAGCATAATGATATTGCCTATTACGGAAACGCATATGACTGCTATCAGGACTGGTTCTATATTCCTCTTTGCCGGTTCCTGCTGTGGACTGTCAGACTTAACAATGCTGTCAGATGCAGAAGTATTCGTTTCAGCATGATATTCAATTTCGGGAACCTCTGCTATACCGTTATCGGTCATAGAAATATCATTGCTTTTCATGTATTTTATGATACGGTCAATGGGGATAGCCAAACCAAGCCCTTCGCTGTTATTCATCTTCATCGTATTCATGCCGATAACGGTTCCCTGGCTGTCGAGCAGCGGCCCACCGCTGTTGCCTTCATTCAGCGCTGCATCTAACTGAAAATAATCATCACCGCTGATTTTTCGCTTATTAGAGGACAGCGTACCTTTTGTGAGCGTATAGCTCATACCATTCGGAGCGCCGATCGCATATACATCATCACCGATCTTTATATCAGAAGTATTTCCGATCGTAAGCGGAGTAAAATCAGCAGAGGGAACGGATAAAACTGCAATATCAAGCTCGTCGCTTTTGCAATACACAAAAGCAGGATACTCTATGCCGTCATATGCTGTGATCTCAACATTTGAAGCATCTTGTATCACATGAGCATTAGTGACAACACAGCTCTCGCCTAATGCAAATCCGCTTCCGAGTGCATTACCTGACATCACCACAAATACAGAATCAAAAGTCTGTTCAGCATCAAAATCTATCGCATAGGCAATAAAAGAATGGGTGCAGAGCATTACGGATATAACCGCTGACAATACAGCTTTTATGATCCTTTTCATAATGCCCTCACCCATTCTATCTTTATTTTGTATTGAATACAAGTACGGAATTTCCTATCGAAATAGCATCACCCTGTTTTAGTATCTGTCTTGTCACTTTCTGACCGTTTACAAGCGTACCCATTGGCGTACCGCAGTCCTTCACAACGTATCGGCTGCCTTCAAGAACAATATCGCAATGGTGCGGCCCAATGAGCTTATCCTTGAACAGCACGATCGTATTCTTGCCGTTATTGCCTATACTTGTAGTGCCTGCAAATACAAGGTACTCCTTGCCTTCAAACTCACCACGGATCACCTTGAGCCAAGCTTGCTTTGCAAACTGTTCAAGCAGTCCGACACCGATGCCGATCAGAAAGCCCATTATTACAATAGCTACTCCTCTTGACACCATATCATTCGGCACTGCTTCCCCTATGAAATTGAACAGGAATCCGCCGAGGAAGGCTCCGCAAGTTCCGCCGATCACACAGAATAGCAACCGCTTCAGTTCCGGTTTTATCAGTCCGACAGCCAGCCCGATACCTACGCCCATGACCGCCCAGCCGATACCACGCACAAGTGCTGCCGCTATCGGAGCAGGATCATCACCGAGCATTGATGAATACATCCATTGAGCAAGATAACCGCTTGCGTATCCAAGCAAAACGGATACACCTGCACCTATTGCACCATATTTCAGTGCTTTTTCCTTTGAGCCATAGAAAACGCCCTCACCGATGCCAAGGAACAATCCTACAAATAATGCAATGATAGCAGACCATATCGCAGAATGTGTCCTGACTGTCTTTGCAATTCCTTCTTTCAGCTTTTTCTCTGACGAAGAAAACTCGTACTTGTAGGAATCATATAACGCACTATCGGCTTTTTCGCTGATCTCGATATATTCATCAAGCTGATTCTTTGCACTGTCAGAAGCTTCCTCATTATACCAATCCATCAGATGTTCGGTATCATCTTTATCATAGCCTTTTTCTTCACAATATTGATGATACTCATCTGTTACATCAGACAGCTTATCTTCAATTTCTTCCTGATAGTCATAGTATTCTGCAAGATGCGTATTACCGCCCATTTTAGCGATATTTCTTGTGCTGTACAGTCCGTCTGTTATCTCGGACATACCAAATCCGACAACCGCACCCATCAGCGCCCATAGGATACCCTTGGTAATAACAGTCTTGATATTGATCTTACCCTTGACTGTACCGTTTGGCGAAGTCGATGACTGCATACGCTGCACTGTCGGTATAAATTCGACACCTTCCAGCTCCTCAGCAGTTATCTCAAAATCATTTCCATCGCTTTTTTCTTCAACCGTTTTATTAAGATCTACCTTTGGCAGTCCAGTGGCATCTGAATCAACTTCCGGCGCTGGTTCATCAAGCAGATCAATTTCAACATTGTTTTCAGACCCTTTATCCGCAATATAGAGGTCGATCGTTCCAACGGGGAACAGGTGCTTATTTTGCAGCGCCCAATCGGCGGCATCGGCAGACAGCGGACTTGACGAATTCCAGGACTTATACTGTATCATATCACCGATATTGATGATAATATCGGTCAGCGATTCGCCTGCGCCCCATATATCACCGATACAGATCTGTCCGTCCCTGAAATTCGGATGCCATATCGGAGTCAGTATCTTGCATATGGGCTTATATCGGGGATAGTCGGCATGAAGCGTGATCTCGACCTCGTGTCTGCCTAATGTTTCGATCCTACCGTCAGGCAAGAGATATATGCCGTTTACGAAGTATGTAACATGGTATTTCTCAGGCGGCTCCGTACCTTCCGGTGTAACGATAATATTCTTATGCCCTGCAAAATCTTTCTGTATCTGTTCCCAATCGGAGGCAAGCCTTCTCATTCGGGCATTCATTCTGCCACCTCCTGCTTATTTCAAGTATTCTGGCACATCAGCCGTAAATTCGTAGTATTTACAATTCATTCCTACCCGTCCGCAAATAATATGAAGCGGAGGGATACCGATCTGCTCAGGTGTCATGTTCAGGAAAGCCTCGCTGCCGTTTATAGAATGAACACTGTCAAAACTCATCTGTTGACCGCATTTCGGACAAGTAAGCATATTACCTCTCAGCTTATGTACAGGCATAAACAGAGAGATATGCTCACCGCAATTACAATGTCCGTATGTGGCAATATCCCTGTCAAAATCTATGACAGCAGTTTCACCCATTTCTGCTTGTATTTCAAGCAGCAGCACTTTGAGCGTAATATCCTTTACAGACCAATTTTTTTCAATAATCTCATCATATGTATCGTGGCTCATACAATCAGGCTTCTCCTGATACTCCACTACATAGGAGTCATGTGTCAGCCCATTGAACACAAAGCCTTTTCCTGCCAGTGTCGGTAGATCACGTTCCTTATGCAGTATCTTCAAAAGCTCCTGCACCTGGATCCCGGCGATCACCGATGAAGAAGTCGGCGTTGTGGGTATCTTTCCCTCTGCCATCTGTTCATGTGTCAGTAAAGCACAGGATTTCCGCTTGTTGATAAGCTGCCAGTCCATATCGGTCATGGTACACTCATAGCAAGCGCCCTGTCCCGGAACAAATACTCTCGCAAATCCATTCAAAACCTCAATTGCACCGTCTATCCACGGCTTATTGACTTTATAACAAGATTGATTGATAGCAAGACGGGCTTCACGGTTATCAAGACCACCGAGAACGACGTCCATTCGTCTGAACACACCAAGACCTATATCATCAATGATATTAGCGAC
>JAIKWY010000119.1 GCA_024684395.1 Oscillospiraceae bacterium | reverse complement strand
CATATACTTCGCCGTGGCTGAGGCGGTCAGCGTGCCGTGCTCTATGCCGTCGGCAATGGTGATGGTGTAGTCGGTGTCGTCCTTGGGCGTGATGATACGGCGGTCGCCGTCTTCGCCAATGGTGAAGAAGTCGGTCTTGTTGGCGGTCACGTCAGTTGCGCTCTCGCCGTCCACGTGCATATAGGTCACGGTCTCGGTAAACTTCGATGCGTCCACCATGTCGATGGTGTCGTAAATCTTAATGTAGCCGATGGTCACCGTGCTGCCGTAATAGATATAGCCTTTGCCGAGGCTTGCGTTCACCGTGCCGCCCTTGATGCTGATGCCGTCGATGGATGCGGTCTTCTCTTGGCGGACCGTTCCTGTACCGATACCGTTGTCTCCGCTTGCGGTGACGGTGCCGCCCTCAATGACAATGCTGCCGCCAGTAGCGTTAGCGTCCCACGTTCTGCCAAGACCGATACCTGCTGCGGCACTGCCGCCCGTTGCCGTTAGCGAGCCGTCGCCCTTGATGGTGAGCGTAGTGCCGGAGCTGCCAATCTGAATGCCGGCCTTTTGATACACTAAGGAAGCATCGTTCACATTTACAATGTTCGCGCCATCGATGGTAATCGTCGCCGTACCCTCGCAGACGATGCCGCCGGTGATGGTGACACCGTTAAGTGTAATGCTTGCATCGTCAGCAATGGTTATGGTCTGGCTTGTCGTGCCTGACAGAATCTCGCCGTCCTGAGCAGTGTAGCTCCCTGTGAGCGTGGACAGATCAACATTTGATCCCTGTGCATACGCCGTAATAGACGTACCCTTAAATATATCGGCAAACGGCTGAACCGATAAGCCGCCCGACAGCATCAGAACCGATGTTGCCACAGCAAGCGCCTTGGTGAAGAGTTTTCCCCTCATAAAATTTCCTCCTTTACGCAAAAAAGCGCACCCCACGGGACATAGTTATCCCATAGAGTACGCTTGTATTACCGTATGAAATTGTGAAAATGGCGCATTTATGCCTTGCTTGCGCATTGTAGCACGACCCGGCATATTTCTGCCTGGTATTCACAAAGAGTTTACAAACCGGCAGCCCGGGAAACACCCTCTGTGTCATCCTAATGATAGCACATTTTTCTATAAATGTCAAGTGAGTTCCCGGATCATCTGTGTTTTCCACATGCGGCCCCGCCTCCACAGCCGGCGCTCCCCTCTGTGAATTCTTCCCATCCCCAGCCTTTACTTTTTCCATTCCATAGTGTATAATAAAAGTAGTCCCCCCAAGTACCGAACAGAAACGGAGGGATCCGATGATGAAATACCTGAAAGAAAACGCCCTGCGCCTTGCCGATCTTCTGCCCCTTGTGGCGATACTGCTGTGTACCGTGATCGTGTTCCTGTGCTGTGCGCCGCAGAAAAGCGCCTTCAGCGATGACGTCACCGAGCTCACAGAAGGCTGGACGGCAGCGGACGGAACGGCATATACCCTCGATGACCTTCCCTCCGGCGATGTGACTGTCTCGCACAGTCTCAGCGGGATCGACCTCCACCGCAAGCGCCTGTGCTTCCGGAGCACCGATACGCATATCACGGCGATCTTTGACGACGAGACCGTCTATACCTATGCCCCCGGGCAGGCGCCCATCCTCGGCAAGTCCTACGGCATGTACATCCACATGATCCCCATCCCCGTGGATGCCGGGACCGTCACCCTCGAACTCCACCCGATCTATGGCGGCTCCGCCAGCATCAAGGACACCGCCGTCGAGGATGCCGGCATGACGATCTACCTCATGGTGAGAGCCGTCCGCCGCAAGACGATCGACGAGCGCTTCCTCCACACCACCGTCATCGGCATGACCGCCGCCGTGATCGGCGTTGCGATCGACCTGCTGCGCTTCATCAATTTCCCGGACAGCCTCTTCGGCACCAGCCTGTTCACAAGAGTCGGCGTCCTGATCTTCATCGTGCTGATGGGTATGCACCTCATGCGTGAGCGCACACGCCTTGCCGTCGAGCAGGGACGTGCCGAGCTGATGAAGAAGATGGCATATACCGACGGTCTGACCGAGCTTGCCAACCGTGCCGCCTTCCATGACAAGGAGGACGAGATCCGCCGCAGCCACACCGACTGCACGGTCGTACAGCTCGACATCAACTTCCTGAAAAAGGTCAACGATGTCTATGGTCATGCCGAGGGCGACCGCCATATCATCACCGCCGCCAATATCATCCGGGACAGCTTCGCAGCGCTGGGCACCGCCTTCCGCACCAGCGGCGATGAGTTCATCGTCATCGCAGAAAAGGGCGGCATCCCCGAGGTCGAGCAGGCGCTTGCGCAGATGGAAAAAGCCGCCGACGCCTACAATGCCGAGACAAAACCGCCCGTCCCGCTCCAGATCGCCTACGGCTATGCCCATTACACCACGCAGGCAGACATGCTCGAAGCCGCCGAAAAGCTCGCCGACCAGCGCATGTATGAAAAGAAGCGCCAGATGAAGGCAAAGGAATGACCACAAAGCCCTGACCGTTCAGCGTCAGGGCTTTTCTGCATCCCTTTTCTCTGCCGTGTTCATAAAAATTCACAAAATTACCCTTGAAAATCCTTCTCATCTATGATATACTAACTATTAGAACAGTCTTGCGCTGTCGAAAAACCGCATCCCAAAGATGCACCAAGGAGGGGTCTTATGAAAAGAATCGGAAGAACTATGAATATCCTGATGGCTGTCACGCTCAGCCTGTTCCTGTCCTTCACCGGAACATTCACGTCCGGGAATTTCACCTTGCCCGGCTTCATCGTCAGCTTCATCGCCAGCACGATCGTCAGCCTGATCATCGGTCTGGTCATCCCGATCAAGCCGATCTCCGACAAGATCGCCGAAAAGGCGCACCTCCAGCCCCGTACCTTCGGCAGACGTTGCATGGACGCGCTGGTCTCGGACGTGCTCTACACGCCGATCCTGACCTTGCTGATGGTCGGACTTGCCTATTTCATGGCATCCAGACACGGCAGTCCCATCCCGGTGCCGTTCATTCTGATGTTCCTGAAATCCTTTGCGATCAGCATGATCGTCGGCTTCATCCTGGCATATATCTTCCAGCCACTGTACCTCGGTATGCTCATCAAGAAATACGGCGTCCCTGTACCGCCGGCAAATGAAAACGGAGGCGCTCCGCATGGCGATCGACCGCAGGGCTAATCCCGATTTCCTCAACGACTACATCACGCACATCTCCGTTGTCAAGGGGCTTGCCAAGAGCACCGTCGGCGTGTACTATCAGGACATCCGCCAGTTCCTGCGGTTCCTGATGCTCTACCGGAGCGATGTCCCGGAGATCACCCCGGAGATCCTCCCCGAAGCGGACATCCGCTCCATGACGATCGAGGATCTGCGCACCGTCACGCTCCGTGACATCCATAATTACTACAGCTTCATCGCCGGCGAATGCGGCAACAAGGACAAGATCCGCTGCCGGAAGGGCACCTCCCTGCGCAGCTTCTTCCGCTATCTCAACAAGCAGGCGATGCTCCTCGACCACGACCCGACGGCAAATTTAGAGCTTTCCCGCCCCAAACACGCCCTCCCGAAATACCTGAACCTGACCGAGAGCCTCGAACTCCTGCGCAAGCTCACCGAAACGGACAACCCCAAGGAGCAGGTGCGTGACTACTGCATCCTGACGCTGTTCCTCAACTGCGGCATCCGTCTGGGCGAGCTGGTCGGACTGAACCTCTCCTCGCTGGATCTGGAAGAAAAGCGGATGCGTGTGCTCGGCAAGGGCAGCAAGGAGCGCATCGTCTACCTGAACCCGGCGTGCATGTCAGCGCTGCGGGAATATCTCTTCATCCGCATGGAAGCCGAGACAGATGACCCGGCGCTCTTCCTCTCCAACCGCTCCAGGCGCATCAGCCGCCGCAGAGTGCAGCAGGTCGTGGAGAACGCCCTGAAAGCCGCCGGTCTGGACGGACGTGGGCTCTCCACCCACAAGCTCCGCCACACCGCCGCTACCCTGATGTACCAGCATGGGCATGTGGATGTCCTGACGCTGAAAAACATCCTCGGCCATGAGAGCATTTCCACCACGGAGATCTACACCCACCTTGCCGATTCCTCGGTACAGGAGGCAATGGATCACTCCCCTCTCGCCGATGTCAAGCGAAAAAGCAGAAAATAGGCAGCATTTCGCGTTTGAAATGCTGCCTTTATTGTATCCAGTTCCTAAAGATCGTTTTTTTGCTCAAGCTGTTTTTCGTAAAAAAAGCTTGCAGGGGTCAAGGGGACAGAGTCCCCTTGTCGCCCGCCGCAGCAGGCGAGATCCTTCACTCCTCCGGCGCCAGCACCACCACATCCCGATGCGGCACCGGTGTCGAAAAGACGATCTGCGTCGAGGTATTCCCGAACCGTGACAGCTCCCCGATAAAGGCATCGAGCTCCTGCGTCGTGGGGAATGCCACCTTGATGAGCATGGAATAGACCCCCGTCACGCAGTTGCATTCAAGCACATTCGGGCATGACTCGATGAAGGGATAGAACTCCGGCTTCTGCTTTGCCGGGAGCTCCAGCCCGATGAATGCCGTGATCTGATACCCGAGCTTCTGACGGTCGATCTGGGCATGATAGCCCTGTATCAGCTGCTGTGCTTCGAGCTTTTCGATCCGTGCCGAGACCGCCGGCGCCGACAAAAACACCTGTGAAGCGATCGCTTTGAGCGGCATACGGGCATTCTGCTGCAACAGCGCTATGAGCTTCTGGTCGATCTGATCCATACTTCCTCCTTATTGCTATGCGAAAAAGAGCGTACTGCCCCCTTGGCAGTACGCTCCATTGCGTCTCATTGACTTGTTATTCAGGCTCAGATATCAATATCCGTATTGTTCCCGGCATCCGGTGCATCCGGCTTGCGCTTTCTCAGGCGCTCGATCTTTGCCTTGCGCTCCTGCACATCGCTGAGCGCCGTCTGATAGAAAGCCTCCGTCTCACGGAAACGATTGCTCACATAGGCATCGGTTGCCTGCTTGATCGCCTCGCACTCGCTCTGTGCCTTGGCAACATCTGCATTGGCAGCAGCTCTCAGCGCATCGCAGTCCGCCTTCGCCTTGGTAACGACCTCAACGGCACGGTTCTTTGCCTCACGGACGATCGCCTCCTCGGAAACGATCACCTTGGCGCGCTCCTCTGCCTGACGCACGATCTGCTCAGCCTTTGCCTCTGCCTCTTTAATGATGCGGTCACGATCATAGGCGACCATCTTGGCGTGCTTGATCTCCTGCGGCATATTCAGACGAATGTCCGAGATCAGCTCTCGCAGACGCTCACCATCAATGATGGACTTATGGGAAGCAAACGGAACTGCGGATGCCTTGTCCAGCAGCTCATCCATATCATCTAAAATTTCATCAATACTCATCGTGATCCTCCTTAATCAATCGCTTCTGAATGTTGTCAAGAATGCACTCCGGCACAAACGGACTGATGTCCCCGCCGAAATACGCCACCTGCTTTACCACACTCGAGCTCAGGTACATGTTTTCCTTGCTCGTGGTCAGGAATACAGTCTCGGCCCCCTCATAGAGCACCTTGTTGGTCAGCGCCATCTGAAATTCATACTCGAAATCCGTCACAGCCCGCAGACCCTTGACGATCGCCACCGCATGTACACGGCGCACATAATCCACCAACAGCCCGTCCAGCACATCAATGACCACATTATCCAGATGCGCTGTCGCCTGTGCGATCATCATCATGCGCTCCGTCGTCGTGAAGCTTGCCGCATTCTTTGCCGCATTCGTCGAGATCAGTACGATAACCTTATCGAACAGTGTGGAAGCTCTCGTGATAATGTCGAGATGCCCGAGCGTCACAGGATCAAAGCTGCCGGGACACACCGCAATTCGTCTCACGGCTCCACCTCCTCGTTCAGTTTCATCACTGATACTACTATTTTACCATAAAAATATTCTTTTTGCAACCATAAATTCAAAATTTTTTCTGGGATTTTACAACTTTTTTCATGTTCAGCCACCACAATGCCGCCCGGACGCAGTAAATTCACGAGATCCGGCAGGATCTTCGCCAAAATATCCATCCGGTAAGGCGGATCGAGGAAGACCATATCAAAGCTGTGCGGCTGTGCCGTGCGGATGAACTGCTCCGCCGCCTTCTGGTGGATCTCCACCCGGTCGGTGAAGCCGCATTTTTGCAGATTTTCCTTCACGACCGCTAGCGATTTTGGCGACTGATCGACAAAAGCCGCCTGTTTTGCGCCCCTGCTGAGCGCCTCGATGCCAAGCTGTCCGCTCCCTGCGAACAGATCGAGCACCCTTGCCCCCGGTATGTCAAACTGGATGGCGGAGAACATGCCCTCCTTCACGCGGTCTGTGGTCGGACGGACGTCCAGCCCCTCCAGCGTCTGCAGCCGGATGCCCTTCGCCGAGCCGGTGATCACTCTCATGTTGGTTCCTCCTCTTTGCTATCAGATGATCCTACTTTGCATATCTCGGGTCAAGCAAGGGTTTGCCCTCTTTATCGACCAGAACCGTGAGTCCGCCGATATTCGTCCAGTGTGCCAGCAGATACTGGACACCCGTTTCCTTGTCCACAATGACATGCGTGCCTTGCATTAACCCCTTCTGTTCCACAAACTCAAACCGATCGTCCATTTCAGATACCTCCGTTACATGCCGATGCGTCATCATAAGGGTACCTCTGAAACTATATTTTTAGAGATGCCCATAATAGCACTTGCCTCTGCTTGTAAGGCAAGTGCAGTTTAACTCACGTTAGACATGCGGTCATTCACTCTATTTCTTTCCCGGTACAGATATAATACCCTTCCTGTATTGCCGCAATGGTTGCCAGTGCGCTGACAACAGCCCCGCTGTATTTCAGATCAATACCCGACAGTGTCAGCGGCAGGAGAAACAGGAAAAAGCCTGTCACCTTGTTCATTACCGAATGTACAGAAACTATCCTGCGGAACAGCACAAGGCTTGATGCCAGATTTGTGAGTTTCATAAAAGCAATGATAACGATCCAGACCCACATCCATGGCGGCAGAGTCAAAGCCGGAAGAATCTTGATCAGAACTGCTATGAAAAAGACATGATCGGCGATCGTATCAAGCTTTGCTCCAAATGCTGATCTCAGGTCGAGCTTTCTCGCCGCCCAACCATCCATCATATCCGTAAATCCGCCCAGAAGATAAAACACATAGAACTGAATAGAGAAAGCGACACAAAACAAGAGAAGTACGGCAAATACCATACGGCTTACTGTGACGGCATTTGCAATATTCAGTTTGTGCTTCACCCTCCACACCCCGCAGATCCCGGTCTATCACCGCAATAGCACTTGCCTCTGCCTGCAAAGCAAGTGCGGTAAACTGCACTCATAATGCGAGCATAGAACCACCCTTACTGAACGCCCCCGCCCGCATCTGCCCTGTGCGGGCACGCACCATGCAGATAGTCATACAGCCGCTGTGCGACCTTCTCCGAAACGCCCGCCCCGTGCAGCTCCTCCACGGAAGCGCCCTGCAAGGCGTCCTTCGTCTTGAAATGCAGCATCAGCTTCTGCGCCAGCTTGTCCCCGATGCCCTCGACCTGCGTCAGCTCCGAGGCGAAGGTGCGCTTCTTGTGCTTCTTGTGCATATACGCCACAGAATACCGATGCACCTCGTCCTGGATGCGTGTCAGCAGCTGGAAGGCGCTCTGCGTCCCCGAGACGCTGATCTCCCCGCCGCCCGTCGCAATGGCACGGGTGCGGTGCTTGGAGTCCTTCACCATGCCGAAGAGCGCAATGTCCGGCGCCATCTCCGCCACGATCGGCGCCACGGCATTGACATGCCCCTTGCCGCCGTCGAGCAGGATGAGATCCGGCTTCCTCGCAAAATAGGGATCGTCCGGGTCGCCTAAATGACCAAGCCGCCGCCGGATGACCTCCTGCATACATGCATAGTCATTCTGCGTGGCGCTGTCCTTGATGGAAAAGCGCTTGTACGCCTTTTTCAGCGGACGCCCGTTCTCGAATACGACCATCCCCGCCACCATCGACTCCGAAGCGAGGTTAGAAATATCATAGGACTCGATATACTTCGGCACGCTCTCCATGCCGAGCAGCTTTCCGAGCGCTTCGACCGCCAGCAGTTCCTTGCCCGTGCGGTTCTCGTGAACGGCGATATATTCCACGGCATTTTCCTTTGCCATCGCCGTCAGCTCTGCGCCCGCACCACGCTGCGGCACGAGCAGCTTCACCTTCCGCCCCGCCTGCGCCGAGAGCATCTCGCCAAGCATCTCCATCTCCGCCACCGGCTCCCCGAGCAAAATCATCTTCGGCAGATCGCTCCGCCCGTGGTAGAACTGCGGCAGAAACGCATCGAGCGCCGCCTCGTCCGCTTCCTCCGTGAAGTGGAAATTCTCCTTGTCATACAGCCGCCCGTCCCGGTACATCAGCACGGAAACGCACAGATCATCGCCGTTATCGGCACTTGCGACCACATCCGCATCCCGGTAGGCGTTGTCGATGATCTTCTGCGACTCCGCCGCCTTCTGGATGGCACGGATCCGGTCACGCAGCATCGCAGCCCGCTCGAAGTCCAAAGCCTCCGAAGCCGCCGCCATCTCCTGCTCCATCCGCTCCACGGATGAGCTGCTGCCGCTGCGGATATAGCTGACCGCCTGTTCGATGAGCTTGGCATATTCCTCCTCGCTGACCTTCCCCTGACAAAGCCCGATACAGCGCTTGATATGGAAGTTCAGGCAAGGTCTCCCCTTCCGGAACATCTGCGGGAATTTCTTCCGGCAGGTCGGCAGCCGGAACACCGTATTGACCTCCTCGACGGTCGATTTTGCCACAAATCCGCCGGTATACGGGCCAATATACACCGCCCCATCATCGAGCTTCTGCTTTTCGGCGGTGATGCGTGGATACGCCTCATTGGAGACCTTGATATAATGATAGCCCTTATCGTCCTTGAGCAGAATGTTATAATGCGGCTTGTGTTGCTTGATGAGACTGCATTCGAGCAGCAGCGCCTCATATTCCGACCCCGTGACGATAAAGTCATAGTCGTGTACATGCGATACCATCCGGGCGACCTTCGGCAGATGGTCAGCCCCCTTCCGGAAATAGCTCGACACCCGGTTGTGCAGGTTCTTTGCCTTCCCGATATAGATGATCCCGCCCTTGACGTCCTTCATCAGGTACACTCCCGGCGAAGTCGTCAGCTGTGCGGTCTTTTCCCGCAGATAGGGCAGACGTGTGTTCTGCTCCTCCAATATCCAGCTCTCCGGATCAAACACAGTCTGCCCCTCCCTTCCTGACGATCAGCAGGAGCCCCCCGCCGCCGTCTTATACATCATCAAAGAAATCGCTCCGGTACTTCGTCTCTCTCGCCCGGTCGCCGTGGCAGTCGATCATGATGCGCTCCTGTGATACCAAAAACCGCACGATCGAGAAGAACACCACATACGCCAGCGCATTGCACAGCAGCGTCACATACACCGGCAGATGGAACACCGCCCCGAACATGCCTGCCAGAATGATGACCTCGGCGATGATGAGCGCCACCTCCAGCCCGGTATTCTTCGGCTCCAGCGCCAGATACGTGAAGCAGATGGCGCCGGAGAAGATCGAATGCCCGATGTTGAGCCACATCGCATTGGAATGCCAGAATGTGAATTTATCGAAGTTGAAATCAATGACCATGATCGTGGCTTCCACGAGCAGATAGACCAGCATCGCCGTTTTCATGAGATAGCGATGCCGCACGATCCTGTGGAAGTTGATGAGCGAGAACAGCATGAACACGAACCCGCCGACCTCCACCGTATAGGCAGTGATCTCCAGCGGTACGATCGTGACATTATGCCGCTCGATCGACCAGTAATAGAGCCATGCCAGCAGCGCAAACAGCAGAAACAGGATGTTCCCGTACTGTCCGCAGCTAAAGCACCGTTTCAGATTCGGATGCATCCGACATCACCCCTGCTTTGCGGCAAGGGCTCTCTGCCCGATGTCGTGGCGATAGTGTACCTTCTCCCAGTCGATGGTCTCCACCGCCTTGTAGGACTTCGCCAGTGCGTTTTCGAGGGTATCCGCCGTAGCCGTCACGCCGAGCACACGTCCGCCCGCCGTCAGGAACCTGCCGTCTGCGAACTTCGTGCCTGCATGGTATACAAATACGCCCGCAGTCTGACCCTTGTCATCCAGACCGGCGATCTCCTTGCCGCTCTCGTACTTGACCGGATAGCCGCCGCTTGCCATGACAACACACGCAGCGCTCTCCTGCTTCCACTTCACGTCGATATCGGCCAGGTTCCCCTCGTATGTCGCCAGCATGATGTCCACGAGGTCAGAATCGAGCAGCGGGAGCACGACCTGTGTCTCCGGATCGCCGAAGCGGCAGTTGTACTCGATGACCTTCGGACCATTCGGCGTCAGCATCAGACCGAAGTACAGACAGCCCGTGAAGGCTCTGCCCTCCTTCTGCATCGCCTCGATGGTCGGCTTGAAGATGGTCTCCATACAAGTCTTGGCAATTTCCTCGGTATAATACGGATTCGGTGCCACCGTACCCATACCGCCGGTGTTCAGACCCTCGTCATTGTCGAGGGCGCGCTTGTGATCCATCGAAGAGATCATCGGCACGACCGTCTTGCCGTCCGTGAAGCTCAGCACAGACACCTCCGGACCCGTCAGAAATTCCTCAATGACGATACGGGCGCTGCTCTCACCGAACTTCTTGTTGTCGATCATCTCCTTGACCGCTTCTACAGCCTCCTCCTCGTTCTGAGCGAGGATAACGCCCTTGCCGAGCGCCAGACCATCCGCCTTGATGACGGTCGGATAGGTGTTCTGTGCCTTGATATAGGCAATGGCAGAAGCGCTGTCCGTGAAGATCTCATAGCCGCCGGTCGGGATGCCGTACTTCTTCATGAGATCCTTGGAGAAGATCTTGCTTCCCTCGATGATGGCAGCATTTGCCTTCGGACCAAAGGTCTTGAAGCCCTCCGCCTGCATCGCATCGACCATGCCGAGCACGAGCGGATCATCCGGTGCTACAACGACCAGATCCGGCTGGAGCTCCTTGGCGAGCTTGACCATGCCGTCAATATCGGTCGCCTTCACGTCAAAGCACTTGGCATAGCGGGAGATACCGCCGTTGCCCGGTGCGCAGTAAAGCTCCGTGGTCTTAGGGCTCTCTGCCAATTTCATGATAATGGCGTGCTCTCTGCCGCCGCCGCCGACTACTAAGATCTTCATAGTGGATTCCTCCTATCAGTGTGTACCGCCGTCAGACGGCGAATGTGTCGTGAGATATAATTCAATGGCGCCTGCGCAGCAGATGAGCACCAGTGCCGCCGTATTCAGGAGTCCGAACAGCGACATCGAACTCTGCGCTGTGGCGAAGGCTCCATAGCTGTCCACGCCGGTGCTGACGAGCGCCCGTGTCGCAAGTACCCGCAAGCCGCTGCCGGCAAGACCACCCGCCACAAACAGGATGGGTGTCAGGATCACGGTCGTCATTGCCCTGGACTTGGTGATGTCCTTGCCGAGCATCGACCAGAGCGCCACACCTGCCATCGGCAGTGCGCTGAATGCGGAAATGGCGATCAGCAGCAGCTTCCACTGCGGCTCCAGATCCACGGATACCGAGCCGAACAGCCCGGAAAACTGCCCTGCCAGCAGCGCACAGCAGCTCTGGATCACAAAGCAGCCACCTGCACAGACCAGCGCATACAGCGCCAGTTGCTTGGTTGCATGAGGTTTTTCCATAGCATTGCTCCTATTGTCATATACACAAAGCGCCTTACCCCATTTTCAGGGGTAAAGCTGACTTTGGTTATCGTTATACAATCTGCGCACCTACAGCGCATGTCAGGATCTCACACCCCGCACTGCGCTGTGTATGCGTCTGCCAGCGGGGGCTCCCCGCTTAGTGGTGGAACAGTCGAATGCCCGTGAATGCCATCGCAATATTGTACTTGTTGCATGTCTCGATGACATTATCATCACGGATGGAGCCGCCCGGCTCTGCGATGTAGGCTACACCGGACTTCTTCGCACGCTCGATGTTGTCACCGAACGGGAAGAACGCATCGGAACCGAGGCAAACGTCCGTATTCTGGGCAAGCCATGCCTTCTTCTCCTCCACGGTGAAGACAGCCGGCTTTACCTTGAAGATGCGCTGCCACTCGCCCTCACGGAGCACGTCCTCGTACTCATCGCCGATGTATACATCAATGGCATTGTCACGGTCTGCACGGCGGATGTCATCCACGAACTGGAGACCGAGCACCTGCGGAGACTGACGCAGCCACCAGTTGTCAGCCTTCTGGCCGGCAAGACGTGTGCAGTGGATTCTGGACTGCTGTCCGGCACCGATACCGATCGCCTGACCGTCCTTGACGTAGCATACAGAGTTGGACTGCGTGTATTTCAGGGTGATGAGGGAGATCAGCAGATCGTCCTTCTTGTCATCCGGGATGTCCTTGTTGTCGGTCACAACATTGGCAAGGAGCTCACGGTTGATGTCGAGCTCGTTTCTGCCCTGCTCGAAGGTCACACCGTACACCTGCTTGCGCTCGATGGGAGCGGGCTTGTAGCTCTCGTCCATCTGGAGGATGCAGTAGGTGCCCTTGCGCTTGGACTTCAGGATCTCGAGCGCCTCCGGCTCATAACCGGGAGCGATCACACCGTCGGAGACCTCACGCTGGATCATCTTGGCGGTGCAGACATCCACGGTGTCAGACAGTGCGATGAAATCGCCGTAGGAGGACATTCTGTCAGCGCCTCTTGCTCTTGCATACGCACATGCCAGCGGAGACAGCTCACCGAGATCGTCCACCCAGTAGATCTTCTTGAGGGTATCGCTCAGCGGTCTGCCGATGGCAGCACCAGCCGGAGATACGTGCTTGAAGGAGGTCGCTGCGCACATGCCGGTCGCCGCCTTGAGCTCCTTGACGAGCTGGAAGCCGTTGAGGGCATCGAGCAGATTGATGTAGCCGGGCTTGCCGTTCAGCACCGTGATCGGCAGCTCGCTGCCGTCCTCCATAAACACACGGGACGGCTTCTGATTCGGGTTACAGCCATATTTTAACTGCATTTCATTTGCCATTGTAGGTCATTCCTTTCCTGATTTCTTTCGCTGAGCATATGCGACTATTTTTCGTATCTTTTCCCGCCTTCGGCGGGAAAAGATACGTAGCATTATAAACTCGCCTTGATCCGCCGGATGCGTTCGATCTCCTGCCGGAGCTTGTCCGTCCACTGGGGATCCTCGTCATGCAGCAAAAACACACGGAAACCGTATGCCACGCCGTTCTGGTAGACATTCCTCTCGTCATCCACATGCAGATCAATGTGATAGAACGCCGGATACTTCGACGGCAGCGGATCCTTGCGATTGCGCTGCACTTCCTTTTCATGCCGCACCGCATTGACCACCTGGTCGATCTGAACGTCATAGAAGCGGAAGTAATTCCGGATGTACCGCTCCGAGCGGTTGGACGTGGTATAGATCCAGACCTGGATGCCGGACTCATGCATCCATTGCAGCAGTTCCGGCGCTCCCTTGCGGAGCCTGTCGGGATACAGCAGCCGCCTCGGGAAGCCCAGCTCCGTCTCGGTGCCGACCTTCTCCGGGTTCACAAACAGCGTTTCGTCCAGATCAAACGAGACGATCATTATGCCTTCTCGTACTTGTTGATGATCTTCGACTTCGCCTCACCGGTCGCAATGTCGATGTAGCGCACGAAGAGGGATACCTTGTTGTCCTCGTTCAGCGCATTCCACAGACCCTCGGCGAACTCGTCCATATCATCCGGGATAGCGACCTTCTTCGGCTCGCCCTCAAAGCTCGGCAGCGGGCTGCCGTCGCCCATGTAGGTGTGGATGAAGTGACCCACGCCTGCGATCGGGCAGCTGTACGCATACGTGAAGCGCTCTGTGCAGGACGGATCGCCGTCAGCCGATTTCAGGATGGACATGGCATAGTTGTACTTGCCGTCACCGACATGCATGATGCCCGAGATCCTGGGCGTGTAGTTCGGTGCATCGTCCTCATACTCACGGGTGCGCAGCGACTGCTCAAAGGTCTGCTGCTTGTCCATCAGCTCATAGATCGTGTCGGTCTGGTCGCCGTTGGTCACGATCGTCTTGTTGCCGAGCACACGCACCGGCGCATAGATGATGAGATGCGGATCAGAGAGCTTGGACGGATCGGCAGCCTCCGTGCGGATGCCGTCCTCAGTCGCCGTGAACACACGGTTCCGGGAGTTCACGCTTCTGCCCATGATGAAGTAGGCAGTCACAGCCGACTTGCCGTCAGCCGATCTGCCGATGACGATGCCCCGTCCGGGGTAGGAGTTGCTTTTCAGTTCCTCGTAGATATCGAGTGTTTTCATGTCGGTTCCTCCTTTTTGTAGTTGGATCATCTGTATCAGCGATCGTCTGCGGGCTTCCTGTTGAGCCGCCCCCTCAGATCCGCTTTCATACCGCTGATACTGCTTGCATTATTGTTGCAGCCCCGCAACGATCATGTCTGTCACGAAGTCAAGATGCTCTTCCGAGTACTGCACGAATGCATCCACCCATGCAGCTGCTTCCCCGTCACAGTCGTAATTATCATAGATAAAGTCCGCCAGCGGCAGCTCCTCTTCCTCATCAAAAGCAAGCGGAAAGCACACCGACAGATAATACAGCCAGAAATAGAGATTTCCGGCGACTTATTCAAACTCCACAGTTCTCATAGCGCCCTCATTTTTGATAATCCACATAGGCACGCCCGTCCACGACCGTCAGTCTGTCCTCACAGAACAGGCTCACCGCCTCGGGCAGGATCTTCCACTCCGCCTGTTCCATGACACGGCGCTGTAAGATCTCCGGCGTGTCGCCGTTCTCCACAGCCACTGCCTTTTGCAGAATGATCGGACCGCCGTCGCAGATCTCGTTGACGAAATGCACCGTTGCGCCCGTGAGCTTTACGCCCTTGGCAAGCGCTTTTTCATGCACATGCAGCCCATAGAAGCCGTCTCCGCAGAACGAGGGGATCAGTGAGGGGTGGACATTGATGATGCGGTTCTCATACGCCTGGATCAGCGACTTGTCGAGGATGACCATGAAGCCGGCAAGAACGATCAGGTCGGCATGTTCCTCCTGCAAAGCCGCCGCAAGGGCTTCGGTATAGGTCTTGTTGTCGGGGTAGTCCTTCCGGGGAACGACCCTGCCGGGGATGCCGGCATTTTTTGCCCGGGTCAGCGCATAGGCATCCGGATTGGACGACAGTACACAGGTGATCTGCCCGTTCCGGAGCTCTCCCCTGCCCTGCGCATCCATCAGCGCCTGTAGATTGGTGCCGCCGCCCGAAACAAGCACGACGATATTTTTCATCATGTTCCACTCCTTACCGATAAATCATAAGCCAAACAGATCATTCAGAAGCCAGCCCGTTAAGATCGCCACGACCAGATAGCCCACCACAAAACCAACTGCAATGGACAGATCATATTTCAGATCCCCCAGACGTTCCTCTCTGCGATCCGCAAAATAGAAATATGCCGGCTGCTCCGGGTTATAGAAGATCTGG
Organism: Oscillospiraceae bacterium; assembly: GCA_024684395.1. GTDB lineage: Bacteria > Bacillota > Clostridia > Oscillospirales > Ruminococcaceae > UBA3855. The sequence continues at coordinate 4,711 of JAIKWY010000119.1, read as the reverse complement.
TATTCCTTGTCATAGCTGTACCACGGCGTCGTGGTATTGATGGGATACTCCTCCCGGACTGTCCCCTGTTCGGTCTCAAATTCCACGATCGGGCGATAGCCGCGCAGGATAAAGCTTCCGAAAAATCTGGTGGTCGTCCTGGATACAAACTCCCGTTCATCCACGATCCTTGCAGTTGCCGGGAGCGTCAGATCCAGGAGCTTCCTGATCCTTTGCAGATGATGTAATGCCGCAAGCATCACGCTCACCAGAAACGGCGCCGGCACCGCTAAGAACCAGCCCAGCGTCGATGTCAGCAGTCCGGCAGCCAGAGCGCCGAGGCTGAGCACCGCACCGGCAGCAAGGATCCCCCATTCCAACGGGGAAAGATCCGGCAGCTTCATACAGATCCCTTCTTTTCACATCATGCCATCCAATAGGCGATCGCAAGGCAAATGCCGTAAATGACCGCCGAAGGCAGGATCATCGCCAGCATCATGCCCATCCGCTCCAGCCGTTCCTTCTGCGGTCTGCAATCGAAACAGAACGCCCACGGATGCCGCACAGAATACCGGATGGGGTAGCGTTTGCCTTCCTCAAACCACTTGTTGCGGTAGACGGGATACGTCACCCGCATGGTCTGGGTCATGGTCTCATACTCCACCACCGGCGCAAACAATTCGATCTCCGACTGCTCGGACACACGGGAATTGAGCTGCCGCACCTGCCGCTCCGTACCGACGACCGTTGCGACCGCTTCCTTGCCGGTCTTGAGCTCATGCCGCAGTGACAGATAGCGATACAGCAGCCAGAGCCCCACGATCAGCATCGACACGACCGGAAACCAGAGATCATAGTCCGACAGGATCACAAAGATGCCTGCTCCGATCGCCAGCACCACGACAATGATATCCGACAGCTCCATCCCCTTGATGCTCATCAGTCGAGGATCACGCCCTCCTCGGACGCAACCAGCTCGCCGAGAATGTAAGCGCTCTCGCCGGCTTCATTCAGGATGCGGACAGCCTTGTCAGCGTCCTCCGCATTGACAGACACGATCATGCCGACACCCATGTTGAAGGTGTTGAACATGTCACGCTCCGGGATATGACCGGAACGGGCGATCAGATCAAAGATCGGCAGCACCTGTACATCCTTCTTGGCGATGTGTGCAGAGATGCCCTCCGGGAGGGATCTCGGGATATTCTCATAGAAGCCGCCGCCGGTGATGTGGGAAACGGACTTGACCGTGACTTCCTCCATCAGCTTGAGGACGGGCTTCACATAGATCTTGGTCGGTGTCAGCAGGCTCTCGCCGAGCGTCATGCCCAGCTCATCGAAGCTGACAGCGAGGTTCTTCTCGTTGATGGAGAACACCTTGCGCACCAGCGAAAAACCGTTGGAATGCACACCGGAGGACTTCAGTGCAATGAGCACGTCACCCGGCTTCTGGGAAGCGGTGTCCACGATCTTCTTCTTGTCCACAACGCCTGTGGTATAGCCGGCAAGGTCATACTCATCGACCGGATAGAAGCCCGGCATCTCTGCCGTCTCACCGCCGATCAGCGCACAGCCGGCCTGTACGCAGCCCTCTGCCACGCCGGATACGATCGTTGCGATCTTCTCCGGATAATTCTTGCCGACTGCGATGTAGTCGAGGAAGAACAGCGGCTTTGCACCGCAGCAGATGACGTCATTGACGCACATTGCCACGCAGTCGATGCCGACGGTATCATGCTTGTCCATCAGGAACGCCAGTTTCAGCTTGGTGCCGACGCCGTCGGTGCCGGATACGAATACCGGCTTCTCGATGCCGGTCAGATCCGGCTCAAACAGACCGCCGAACCCGCCGATGCCGGACAGTACGCCGGGGATCGTCGTGCGGGCGATGTGGGTCTTCATCAGCTTGACAGCCTCATAGCCGGCAGTCACATCCACTCCGGCTTTCTTGTAGCTTTCAGAAAAACTATTATTCATGGTCTTCCTCCTAAGAACGTGCTGACGGATACATCCATCAGTACACGGGCTGTGGGGCACCGCCCCACAGCTCCCTTTTATTCGGTCTCCGAAGCACTGCATCACCGATCGATCCAGTACTTCCCTTAAATCACACGAGGCAGAAAAAAGCGATGCCTCGGCTTCTTGGTTTTACGCCTCACAAAGCTCTGATGTAAACGCCGGTTCGGCATCCTCATTGCCCGTCCAGCAGTAGGAACACAGCTCGCACTCCGGTCTGCCGATCGCCTTGACCGTTCCGGCAAAGGACTGGAACTCGAGGCTCGTCAGCTTGAGCCGACGGCAGATCTCGTCACGCAGCTTTCTGCCGCGTTCCGTGCGGGAATCGCTGTACTCCGCCAGATACTTCACGCCCTCCGGTCCCTCGAGTGCATCGATGACCTGACGTGCGATCAGCTCCATCTCGGAGGTGCTGCGGGAGAAATTCAGATACTTGCAGCCGTACATGATCGGCGGACATGCGGAACGCATGTGTACTTCCTTGGCGCCGTTCTCGTACAGAAATTCCACCGTCTCACGCATCTGGGTGCCACGGACGATACTGTCATCCACGAACAGCAGACGCTTGCCCTCGATCAGCTCGTGGACAGGGATGAGCTTCATCTTTGCCACCTGATTGCGGAGGGTCTGGCTGGTCGGCATAAAGCTCCGGGGCCAGGTCGGGGTATACTTGATGAACGGTCTTGCAAACGGGATGCCGCTTCTGTTGGCATAGCCGATCGCATGGGGCGTACCGGAATCCGGCACACCGCAGACATAATCCACATCCGGCAGACAGCCGTTGTCGATGTCGTTCTGCGCCATGATCTCGCCGTTGCGGGTACGCATCGTCTCGACCGTCACGCCCTCATAGACAGCGTTCGGATAGCCGTAATACGTCCACATGAACGAGCAGATATGCAGATTATTGTCATTGCCGGGGCTGAGCGTCTCGCAGCTCTTGCAGGTCAGCTTGACGATCTCGCCGGCTTTCAGCTCCTTGTGGGTGTAATAGCCCAGCTTCTGGAAGGCGAAGGACTCCATCGAGCAGCAGTAGCCGTCGTCACGCTTGCCGATGATGATGGGCAGTCTGCCGTACTTGTCACGGGCGCAGATGATGCCGTCCATCGTCAGGATCGCCAGATTGATCGTGCCCACGACCTTCTCCTGTGCATAGCGGATGCCCTCCACGATGTCCTGCTTCTGAGAGATCAGCGTCATGATCAGGTCGCCCGAATTGATATTGCCCGAGCTCATGGTCTCAAAGCTGGGAGAGCCGCTTTCGAGCAGCTCGTCGATCAGCTCATTGGCATTCTGGATGATGCCGACACTGACAACGGCAAAGCGTCCGTTCTTGGAGCGCATCATGATCGGCTGCGGGTCAGTATCACTGATGCAGCCGATGCAGAGCTTGCCCTGCATGGTCGCCACATCTTCCTCAAATTTGGTACGGAAGGGAGAATTTTCGATGCTGTGCAGCGCACGCTGGAATCCCTTTTCCGTAGAATAAGCAGCCATACCGCCGCGGCGGGTACCTAAATGAGAATGATAATCCGTTCCGAAAAAGACATCCGTGATACAGTCGATCTCGGAAGTCACGCCGAAAAATCCGCCCATATTATTCTCCCATCAGACGCTTCATGATCTCCTGGTATGCCTCCTCGACATTGCCCAGGTCTCTGCGGAAGCGGTCCTTGTCGAGCTTCTCGTGTGTGGTGCTGTCCCAGAAACGGCAGGTATCCGGAGAGATCTCGTCAGCCAGAATGATCTGACCGTCAGCAGTCTTACCAAACTCGATCTTGAAGTCGATGAGGTCGATGTTCAGCTTCTTGAAGAAGCCAACCATGAACTCGTTGACCTTGAAAGCATACTTAGCGATGGTATCCAGCTCTTCCTTGGTAGCCAGACCCAGTGCCAGTGCGTAGTAATCATTGATGAACGGATCGCCCAGATCATCATTCTTGTAGCTGAATTCGAGGATCGGAGTCAGGAGAGCCTTGCCCTCTTCAACGCCCATTCTCTTGGAGAAAGAACCTGCTGCTACGTTACGGATGATAACCTCCAGCGGTACGATGGAAACCTTCTTAACGATCGTTTCGCGGTCAGAAATTTCCTCTACGAGGTGGGTCGGAACGCCTTCCTTTTCGAGCAGGCTGAACATATAGTTGGTCATCTTGTTGTTGATAACGCCCTTGCCTGCTATCGTGCCCTTCTTCTCGCCGTTGAATGCAGTTGCATCATCCTTGTAATCAACGATGACGAGGTTCGGATCATTGGTCGCGAAAACCTTCTTTGCCTTGCCCTCGTACAGCTGCTCGCCCTTCACTACATTTGCCATTTCTGTTTACCTCCATCAATTGTGTGGGATGAGATGAAATTCATCAACCCTGTATTTAGACCTCCTCGGCAACCTCCGAAGTACCATCTTCCTTGTCTTTTTTTGCGTCTGACTTTGAATCTCTCCCTTGTAATACACAAAGCATTACTGTGGTCGGGCTTCTTCGTCAGCCACAAAATATCCTGCGGCATCCGGCGCTTCTCCAGTTCCCGCGGAGGTCTATTACCCTTATGATTTTTCTAAAATCAAAGGGATTTTACCTGTTCCTGCAGTGCAGCGTCCTTCTTGGCAACGCCGTCTGCCATATCCTGCTTCATTTTGGTCAGCGCCTCAGCCAGTGCCGGATCCGAAAGCGCCAGCATCTGTACCGCGAGTACGCCTGCATTTGCGGCTGCATTG
>JAIKWY010000035.1 GCA_024684395.1 Oscillospiraceae bacterium | reverse complement strand
CTACAGAATGCGGCGGAACTGTGCCGATCTCCTTCAGGCACGGGGACATGACAACGGTTTTCAGGGAGCCGTGCTCCATACCCAGTTCATCGAGAAGCATACCATGAACGCTGAACGCACCTGTACCGATGTACTCCACCTTGCCAAGGTCGAGGGTCTCAAGGTCAAGCGCACAGTCGAAGGCATCAATGCCGATCTCCTTGATGTTGTCAGGGATGATGAGTTCCTTGAGCATGCCGTGCTGTCCGACATTGGTATGCGAGCCCTTGCCTACGGAATAGGCTGCAACATCCTGTCCGTAGCAATCAAGGAACCGATCCGGGATGACGGTCATATTGGCAGAAAACTTGATCTTCTCCACATGCAGATTGCCTTCAAAGCAGCGGTCGCCGACCTCCTTGACGGTATCGGGAAGATTGATCTCATGCAGGTCACAGCCGATAAATGCCGTGCCACCGATCTCTTCGAGTCCCTCGTTGAAGGTGACATCTTCAACCGCCGAACAGCCGTTGAATGCGCCGTCACCGATGATGCGCAGCGTATCCGGGAATTCGAGCGGCCCTAACAGTGACGGACATGCACCGAAGCTGTCCTTGCCGATCTGTTCCAGGCAGTCGCTGAATATGATCGTGTTGAGCTTGCCGCAGCCGAAAAATGCCCGGCCGCCGCTGTGGTTGTCATAGATGTCGTGTACCTGTGTACCCACGACCTTGCAGTTGCCGAGGTCAACCGAGCGCAGCGAAGAACAGCCCTCAAAGCTGCTGTTGCCGACCGTGAACGGTGTCTTGCTGATGGGGAGCTTCAACTCCTTGAGAGAGATGCAGCTCTGAAATGCACCGCAATAATTATAACTGCCCAAGCCGGAAAGCGGGTCTTCATTCGTAAAATTGTCAGAACTGATGTTCTCGAGCTGAGAGCCCTCTGTAAAGATGATCTCCTCCAGATCTTTACATTCCCGGAATGCCATGCCGTAGATCGTTTTGACTGTCGAGGGAATGGTGATCGTCTGGATCTTTTTACATGCGAAGGTATCCGCTCCGATCGCCTCCAGGCCTTCACTCAGATTGACAACGGAAATGTTATCTGAGCCGGCGAAGATATTGTGCAGCCGTTTGATACCGCTGCCGATCGTGACGGTCGTCAGCGTAGGAATATCACCGAATACACCATAAGCGCCAAGAGAAGTCACGCTGTCGGGAATGGTGACCTCTGTCAGCGCCGTTCCCTTAAAGGCATCGTAGCCGAGATGGGTCACATTCTTTCCGAATGTCACCTTGTTCAGCTTGGAGCAGCCCCAGAAGCATTTGTCGGGGACGGATTCCATACTGTCCGGGAGAACGACCTCCTCAAAGAGGCAGTTGGAAACGAAGGCGGGATCATAGTTCAAACCGAATGCACCCTCACCGATCGCCGTCACAGTAGCGGGAATCTCGATGGATTCGAGCGATGTCCCCGAAAAGGCAAAGTCACCGATCCGTTTCAGCTTGCAGTCCGGTGCGAAGGTGACAGATCGCAGCGTATTGCAGTTCATAAACATCTTGTCGGGCACTTCCGTGAGGTTTGCCGGAATCGTGACCGACGAGAGTGCTGTACCATTGAACATGCCCTTGGAATATCCCCCGCCATAGAATGATTCCAGTGCAGCATCCTCGGGGATGACGATTTCACTCAGATTCTTGCAGCCGGCGAAGTCACTCGTGAATGCAACAAGATTCTTGGAGACCGTGAGCTTTTCGATGTTTTCTTTCGGTGTCTGATTAAAATCAATTCCGAACTTGATAACGGGCATTTCCACGGTTTTCATGATGACGTTGCCAGCTTCGTCCTTCTGCTCCTTACCGTCCTCGTCCAGATCCGGCACCTCAAAGGGGAGCGTTTCAGGAATGACGATGTTCTTGTACTTCGCATCGCTGAAGTCCACATCGCCCTTGATGCCCGTGATCCACAGTGCATCAATGAGGGGGGAGCCGCTGTCGCCGTCGTCTTCACGGCACTGCACCACATTCACATCGTCGATCGTCAGGGTGTACGGCTCGGCTGTCGTAGGCGCGGGCGCCGCAGCGATCTCCTGCGTTACCGTAAGGTTTTTGGCCGCAACCGGCATCAACGGGCAGTACCCTGCCATGCTGAACGTCATTACCAGTGCAACTGCACTTGCTGCTGATCTTCTCCAATGCTTTTTCATGAAACCACTCCTTTCAGGTTTTAGCAAAAGATGAGCTTGATTCGCGCTCATTTTTGTATATTATACCATGTGCTTCCAGAACTTGTCAATGTAGTTGCCTGATTTGGCGATTAACAATTCCGGTAATTTACCGATCCGCAATCAGCAGCAAGAATCAGCGCAACTCATTGCAGCCAGCAGAAAGGATGGATTACATGGAGCTTATTGAAGACATCCGGTACACGATCGGAGTCCGACAACTCTATGACAAGAGAAAAGAAACAATCGAGCGGTGTTTCGCTGATGCGAAAGAGAAGCATGGGATGCGCTACACCCTCGTCAGAGGCCTTTCCCAGGTCAGCAAGTGGGTCAGGCTTAAATTTGCTGCCATGAACCTCAAAAAATACGCCCTCCATGCTGCTTGATGGAGGGCTTGACTTTTGCCTTTTTGGTTGATGTGGGTTTATTGACAAGCTGTATATAATTATAATATTGTATATCTTACTTTCTAAGAAAACATAATTTTCCGTAACAAAAACACTCTCCAGATATATATTATAATTCCGATATGACCCATCCAGTCATATCGGAATTTTTTGTATATGGAGGTATTTGAAATGGATGAAGAAATCAGACACTGTGACCAATGCGGCTGCGAGCTGAATGAAGATGACGGCACATGGGTGGATGGCGATCTGCTCTGTCAGGAATGTGTGGATGCTTACTGCGTTCGTTGTGACCACTGTGACGAGATCATCTGGCAAAGCAATGCAGTTGAGGATGATGACACCCCCCTTTGCCCTGACTGCTACGAGAACCACTATTACCGCTGTGAGTGCTGCGGCAGAATCATGCGGGACAGATATGTGAACTGGCAAGCTGACCTGCCATACTGTGATGGCTGCTTTGAGGAATTTGACAACGAGATCGAGCAGTATAACTACAAGCCTGAACCGCAGTTCTATGGTAGCGGCGAAAGATTCTTTGGCATTGAGCTGGAAGTGGATGAAGGAGGTAAAGACGATGATAACGCAAAAGCACTGAAAGCCATCGCCAACGAAAAACACGAACACATCTACGGCAACACCGCACAGTTGCAAAACTCCGGAAAAAGTAGTATAATAAGAATATGAACAGACAAATGACACTGGCAGAAATGAATGATGAGTTTGGTGCAGCCAGAACCAATAAAAAAGAGTTTTTAGAGAAGATGGATCGTATCATTCCGTGGGTAACGATGATATCAATTGTACAGCCGTTCTATTACAAAGGAGAGCGCGGCAATAAACCATACCCTCTGGAATTGATGCTGAGAATATTCATTCTTCAGAACCTCTATGATCTTGCCGATATGAAAGTCATGAATGAAGTTCTTGACAGCAGAGCCTTTTCATCATTTTGCTGCATCAATTCACCGGATGAGGTGCCTGATGGAGATACGATTGGACGATTCAGAAATCTTCTGACAGAGCATGATTTGCAGGAAAAGATTTTTGATGAGATCGTAAGTCTTCTCACAAAGCAAGGTCTGATTCTGAAAAAAGGAACAATCGTTGATTCTACATTTATTGAAGCTCCTTCCTCTTCAAAGAACCAGAAGAAGGAGCGTGATCCGGAAGCGCACTCCTCAAAGAAAGGTAATACATGGCACTTCGGATACAAGGCTCATATCGGTGTAGACCGTGAAAGTGGTTTGGTTCATCATGTCAAAACCACCGCTGCAAATGAACACGATGTGACTGCCGTAAGCGATTTGATGCACGGTGAAGAAGACACGCTTCATGGAGACAGCGGATATGTCGGAGCCCAGAAACGCCCTGAAGCAGTGATTCGTAATAAGAAAGGCAAGAAGATCAAATATCTCATTTGCAGGAAACCATCTGCAATTCAGAAATTGTCTCGAAGTGGTCAATATGCCGCCAAAAAAGCGGAACACAAGAAGTCATCTGTCCGTTGTAAAGTAGAACACGTCTTTGCTGTTGTAAAAAAGCTATTCGGCTATCGTAAGACACGATACCGAGGTCTGCGAAAACAGACTTCAAAAAACTATATCATGTTCGCATTGGCGAATCTGTATCTGGCTGACAGAAAATCTCTGTCGGTCTGATTCAGTGCGCCTTTGCGGTGAAATTGAACACAAGTCTATGCTCTCGGCGTTCTTGCTGAGAGTTTTTCTTTTTCTCGTTTTTGAAAAACGGGATATATGCGGTGTTGTCCTACATCAAAACAGACGGCAGCCTGGATGATGGTTTTGAGATCGTTTCGCATCCGATGACACTCGATTACCATATGTACAGCATGGACTGGGAAGATGTGCTGCATGAGGCTGTGCGCATGGGCTATCTCAGCCACCAGACATCCACCTGTGGACTGCATATTCATGTGAACAGAGATGCGTTTGGTGAGAATCAATCTGAGCAGGAGGAGGTCATCGTGCGCATCTTGTTTTTCTTAGAGAAGCACTGGAATGAGATCTTCCGCTTCACCCGACGGAGTGAATCCAACATGAACCGCTGGGCAGCACGCTACGGATTTGAGAAAACAGCCAAAGAAATTCTTAACAAAGCGAAGCAAGATGCCAGAGGTCGTTACACAGCTGTCAACCTGAGAAACTACAGCACGATTGAGTTCCGGCTCTTTCGTGGGACGCTTAAATTTAACACATTTATTGCCACATTGCAAATGGTCAATGAGATCTGCAATGTGGCTATTTCTTTGTCCGAGGAGGAGTTAGACAAGCAATCATGGTCAGAATTCGTAGACAACATCCGGCATCCTGAGTTGATTCAGTATTTGAAGGAGCGCCGGTTATACGTTAACGATCTTGTATTTGCAGAGGAGGATGTATGATGGACAAAAGTAAAATAGCTCGAATCAAAGCCGATTACCCGCCCGGTACCAGAATTAAGCTGGACCACATGAACGCCCCTTACAACCCTGTACCTGATGGCATGACCGGAACAATTGTTATTGTGGATGATGCGGGTACCATTCACATGCAATGGGACAATGGAAGATCGCTCGGGATCTGTCCTGATGTGGATCGGTTTCATAAGATAGGAGGCGAGGTGTAATGTGCGCTGTATTCGGATTTTTGGACTATGGTAAGAAGGTTTCAGCCAAGACTTTGAAAAGATTGCTCCGTGCGCTTTCTGTAGCGGCAGAATGCAGAGGTCAGGATGCAACCGGGATGAGCTATGTGAAGCATGGGAAGATCATCACTTTCAAAAAAGCCAAGCCTGCGAACAAGGTCAAGCTCTATTTTCCGAGAGGGACCACGGCGGTGATCGGGCATACACGCTTTACTACGCAGGGCAGCGAGAAGCAGAACTACAACAACCATCCTTTTGAGGGAAATGCTGGCGGCCACGCATTTGCACTTGCACATAATGGCGTGCTCTACAATGATCAGAAGCTGCGCCAGGAACAAGCCTTGCCGGATACTAAGATCGAGACCGATAGCTATATTGCTGTTCAGCTTCTGGAGCAGCAGGGCGTTGTTGATGAACGATCTTTACAGTACATGGCTGAGAATGTTGAGGGCAATTTTGTTTTCACTGTGCTGCGGGATGACAACACACTTTTCTTGGTGAAGGGTGACAATCCGCTGGTGATCTGACACTACCCTGGCTTGGGATTATACGTATATGCCTCCACACGTAACATTCTCGTGGAAGCAGTGAGGGCTGTAAGCTTTTATGCTCCATGTGAGGAACAAGAGCCAAATGATGGAAATATCGTGAAGATTTGTGCAAATGGAGAGATGACCGTCAGCACGTTTTCGTTTACTGAGCCGCATTTCTTTCCTCTGTACCATCATGCCGCCCCTGTAAAGAATGATCCAGAGGTTGACTACTATCAGGATCTGATGATGCTCTGCGGATGCTACGGTCTGGACAGTGAGGATGCAGAAATGCTTCTGGACTGGGGGTATGATATAGATGATATCGAAGAAATGCTGGTAGATCACGAGTACCGGGATGCGGTACTGGAAGAAGCCAAAATGCTACATGAGCAGTAAAATATGAGGAGGTAAGCACTATGAAGGAGTTCTTTGCAGGAATGGTAACAACGCTTGTCCTGGAGGGCATTGCTGCGGCGACTGTATCAGTAAGGAGGTGACGGGTGAATGAAGGAGACAGTACATGTTCTGGCAAAAGTCGCCGGTGTGATCATCGACATCATCGGCCTTTTCAGAAAGCGAAAGTAAGAACAGATAGGCGGAGCGTAATGCTCCGCCTGCATTATGGAGGAAGCTATGGAAGCAGAAAATGGAATCATTATGACGGAAGCGCTTTTCACACAGAAGCATACCCACCGGCTGCTGCTGCGAAAAGAATGGAATCAGTCCAAACCGACAGCAGCGATCATCATGATCAATCCGCATACTGCGAGTACATTTCACACAGACAGCACTACCATGCTGACACTGAACCATCTGTATGATCTTGGCTATGGCGCAGCCAATCTGCTGAATCTGTATACGAGAATCTGCAACCGGCTTTCACTGCGTTTCAACTCAGATGAAGATCTGCTGGATCCGCAGAACGATGAGATGATCCTGAAATATGCAGCACAATCTGACACCATCATCATCGCCTGGGGCAGTGCCGGTCATAATAGTCAGAGGGTTCGTGACCGACAGGCAGAGCTGCTGGAGAAGCTCAAAGACTATCCATTGAAGGTCATCACCGATGGCAGAGGTACTGCCTATCACCCGCTTTCCCCGTCAGTACGAGACAGATGGATTCTGAAAGATTACGGAGGTGATTTACATGATGCATATTAAAACCTTGCGGGAAATCCAAGCACTGCAGGAGGAACATTTGCGGGAGTATCTCCTGCGCAAAACAAAAGCAATAGATGATTCACCCGAATCCATCCTGCTGGAAGGGTTCCTGGAAGCCATCAACGAATTCTACATCGCCAACATTGCACGGGAGAGCATGAAGGGGTTAAAGGAGAATGCATATAAAGCGTTGCACAATGGTGGAAGCCCCGGCCTCGGTTACAATGTAGATAATACGAAGCATCTTGTCATCAATGAGGAAGAAGCCAAAATTGTTGCCATGATATTCGGGATGTTCCTCTCCGGCTACAGTTGTAAAAATATTGCAGATCTGCTAAATTCAGATGGCTGCTGCACCAAAGCAGGAAGACCATTTACCAAAGGTGCTATCCGGGGTATTCTCCGAAACGAAAAGTATACCGGCCTGTACATATACAATAAAAGAGAAGCAAAGAGCTATGACCACAAGCGGCCTTGCAGAGATAAGTCACCGGATGAGATCATTCGTATTGATGGCGGCATTCCAGCCATAATAAACCATGATGTGTGGGAAAAAGCTCAAGCCCGACTGTTACAGCACAGCGGCGGCCTACACAACACAAGTGTACTTTACCTGCTCAGCAGCAAGGTCACATGCGGGATCTGCGGATCCGTCATGCACGGATCGATCCGGTACAGAAAAGGGAAAGAATCTTTTCGCGCCTATGTCTGCCCGACTAAAGCAGCAGCATGTGATAATCCAAAGGAGATCGACAAAGAGAGCCTGGAGCAGTACATTATTGATCTGGTACAGGAATACTGTGATGTTTCCGAAGCTTATCAGAAAGCCCCGCAGGACAGTCCGCCGTTTCGTTTAGCGTTGCAAAGCTGCATTTACAGCATCACCGTATACAAGCGATCTGTGTTCATCAAACTATATGTGAAAGGCGGGGTCAGGACTTTTCGGCGACCGCGAGAGCAGTTCCGGACACCTTCACAGAGGTGCTTCAAATGATTGCTATGCGTGGCTTGCTTTGTCAGATAGAACCCGTGTCTCTGCAAAACGTGTTCATGTGAGAATACGATCTCGCGAACCTTCTGCTCAATAGCTTTTGCCTCATCGTCTTTGGTGTTGATCGAATACACGCCGATTGCCGAATAGGGTCACTACTATCATAGGCAAAAGGTCAATCGGCGGAAAAAGCTCTCATTGCTGAGGGCTTCTCTTACATCTACATTGAATCCGGTATGATCAAAGTGTATAACTGGCTTTTGTGCAATAAGCGCATAGTTCCACTATAATTTTATGCACATCTCCAAGGTTGTAATACATATATTGACAACTATCAATTCTTATGGTATACTGAATTTAGAAGTTAAAACAAACGATATTACAACTTTACAAAAGCCCACTTTTATGTTATACTTTAGGAGGTATTCACTATGAAAATCGCAGTTATTTGTGCAAACGGCAAGGCAGGAAAGCTTATCGTGAAAGAGGTTGTCAACAGAGGATTCGACGTTACCGCAGTTGTCAAGGGAGAGAACAAGTCCGCAGCGCAGAACGCTATCGTAAAAGACCTGTTCGATCTGACCGCTTCTGACCTTGCCGGCTTCGACGCAGTTGTTGATGCTTTCGGTGCATGGACTCCCGAAACGCTCGACCAGCACTCCACTTCTCTGAAGCACATCTGTGATGTTCTTTCGGGAACGGATACAAGACTGCTCGTTGTCGGTGGTGCTGGAAGCCTTTATGTGAATGCCGAGCATTCCGCCTGCGTTTCGGACGGTGCTGATTTCCCTGAGATCTTCAAGCCACTTGCAAAAGCTATGGCTAAAGCTCTGGACGAGCTTCGTGAGAGAAATGATGTAAAGTGGACATACATCAGCCCCGCAGGAGATTTTCAGGCAGACGGCGAACGCACCGGCAAGTACATTCTTGCAGGCGAGGAGCTTACTCTCAATGCTAAGGGCGAGAGCATTATCAGCTATGCAGACTACGCAGTTGCTATGGTTGACGAGATTGAAAAAGGCTGTCACATCGGTCAGCGTATCAGTGTAGTAAGAGAATAAGAAAGAGATGATCATTCGTGCAGATCACAAGTAAATTTACAGCAGCAGTTCATATCCTCACCTGTATCGAGGTTTTCGGCGGTGAGATGCGCGTGACAAGCGACTTCCTTTCCGGCAGTACGGGCGTAAATGCGGTGATCGTCCGCAATGTCCTCGGACAGCTTCGCACGGCTGGGATCGTTGAAACCCGTCAGGGCAGCGGCGGCGCACACCTTGCCAAGCCCACAAGCGAGATCACACTGTATGATGTTTACCGGGCTGTCGAATGCACGGACGATACGGGACTGTTCCGCTTTCATGAGAACCCCAATGCGAAATGCCCCGTGGGACGGAATATCCATAAGGTCATGGACGGCAGACTTGAAGCGGCGCAGGCGGCTCTTGAAAACGAGCTGAAATCGACTACGCTTGCCGAGATCGTTGCCGATACCAAGAGGATTATTGAAGAAGAATAAACATAAGAGTGTGCTAAAAAAAACGGCACACTCTTTCCATAGAAGGTGATATTATGACAGCGAAAGATTATCTCGCATTCATCATGGAGCAGATACACTCCACCGTAGTTGCGACTGTTGACAGTGACGGCTTGCCCGTGACCTGCGTGATAGATATGATGTACGCCGATGATAACGGTCTGTACTTCCTGACCGCAAAAGGAAAGAACTTCTATCAGCGGTTAAAGGATAAGGGCTATCTTGCATTGTCGGGCAAAAAGGGCGAGGATACCATGAGCTGCACCGCCGTTTCTGTTCGTGGCAAGGTCAAAGAGATAGGTGCAGATATGCTCCCTCTGCTGTTTGAGAAAAATCTGTATATGCTTGAGATATATCCGACAGAAGAAAGCAGGAAGGCTCTGACCGTCTTTCAGATATATGAAGGCAGCGGAGAGTGGTTCGATCTCTCCAAGAAACCCATAGAGCGTGACAGCTTCACATTCGGCGGTGCTGAAAGCAAGGAAAGCGGATATTTCGTGACCGATAGCTGTATCGCCTGCGGTTCATGCCTGACGGATTGTCCGCAGAACTGTATCGATCTGACGGACAAGGCTACTATCAGGCAGGAAAACTGTCTGCATTGCGGAAACTGCGCGGCGATATGCCCTGTGGGGGCAGTGATCAGGAGATAAGAAAATGATAATAAACACAGGTATGCGCACGGATATTCCAGCGTTTTATTCGCAGTGGTTCATGAACAGGATACAGGCAGGCTTTGTTCTGGTGAGAAATCCATACCGCCCGGATTGGATCACTCGCTATGATCTGAATCCCGATGTCGTGGACTGCCTTGCCTTCTGCACCAAGAACCCCGAACCTATGCTGAAATACCTTGACGAGCTGAAAGCCTATCATCAATATTGGTTCGTTACAATAACTCCCTACGGCAAAGAAATTGAGCCGAATGTTCCGCCCAAAGAAAAGGTCATGCAGGACTTCATCACGCTTTCGGAAAAGCTCGGCAAGAATTACGTCGGCTGGCGGTATGATCCGATATTCATTGACAGCACTTACACTCTTGAAAGGCATTTAAGCGATTTTGAGCAGATGTGCAGAATGTTATCGGGCTATACCAAGGTTTGTGTTATCAGTTTCATTGACCTCTACGAAAAAGTTAAGCGAAACTTCCCGCAGGCTCGAACAGTCGTACAGCAGGAGCGCATCATCATAGGAAAGACTTTTGCCGAAATCGGCAACAAGTACGGTATCGTGATAAAAGCCTGTGCCGAGGGTACGGCGCTTACTCCATACGGCGTGGACTGTACTGGCTGTATGACAAAGCAGACATTTGAAACGGCGATAGGCAGTAACTTGAATGTACCGAAAAAGAAATCTCAGAGAGCAGAATGTACCTGCGTTCTCGGAACGGACATCGGTGCATACGACACCTGCGGACACCTTTGCCGATACTGCTATGCAAACAGTAATCACGAAAATGTGTGGCGAAATATGAGATTTCATAACCCGGATTCTCCGTTTCTTATCGGTGAATTGCAGGAGGGTGAGGTCATTCATCAAGCAAAACAGGAGAGCTGGTTGGACGGTCAGCTTACATTCTTTTAAGGCGGTGATATTATGAACAAGCTCGATTTTCTGATAAATTATCTTCTTTCCGAAAGAAAAGATGCGGAGGGTATCCGTATTCCCGATGATAATGCCGACAAGTTCCGCCTTTACAGAAGCCTTGTGAATATCCGTCCTGCGGTGAAAGCCGATGACAGCTTTTTGCAAGCGGAGGACGAATATCTGCGTGAGCTGACTGAGAGCAAGGGTATCACCAATATTGCGGACTTATCGCCCGTAGAGGACGGCATCTATCTTTGGCAGGGCGATATTACCACGCTCAGATGCGGAGCTATCGTCAACGCTGCTAATTCGGGAATGACGGGCTGCTGGCAGCCGTGCCATAGCTGTATCGACAACTGCATACACACCTTTGCAGGTGTTCGCCTGCGGTACGAATGCGGTCGGCTCATGGAGAAACAAGGTCACGAAGAACCTACGGGACAGGCTAAGATCACGAAAGCCTATAACCTGCCCTGCGAATATGTGATACACACCGTCGGACCGATCGTGCAGGGACGGCTCAACGAGGAGCATTGCAGACTGCTTGAAAGCTCCTACAAAAGCTGTCTTGATGCTGCTGTACAAAATAACATACACTCGATAGCGTTCTGCTGTATCTCAACAGGGGTGTTCGGCTTTCCGCAGAAAGAGGCTGCTGATATCGCTGTCCGCACGGTAAGAGAATATCGTCGGAAACACGATATACAGGTCATTTTTGATGTGTTTGGAGATGATGACTATGAAATTTACAAGGGATTACTCGGCAGAAATTGAACGCCTGAGAAAAGAAATTGATACCGCTGATGCGATCGTGATCGGTGCGGGCGCAGGGCTTTCCACGGCGGCAGGCTTTACCTATTCGGGAGAGCGGTTGCAGAAATACTTTGCCGATTTCGTTGCAAAATATGGCTTCCGGGATATGTATTCTGGCGGCTTCTATCCGTTCCCGACACTCGAAGAACAGTGGGCGTACTGGTCACGCTACATCTACATCAACCGCTATATGGAGGTGGACAACGGCACTTACAAGCGTCTGTTGGAGCTTGTGAAAGACAAGGATTATTTTGTGCTGACTACGAATGTCGATCATCAGTTCCAGAAGGCAGGCTTTGACAAGCGCCGGCTGTTTTACACGCAGGGCGATTACGGCTTGTGGCAGTGCAGTGAGCCGTGCCACCCAAAGACCTATGACAACGAAAAAACGGTCAGGGCGATGTATGAACAGCAGAAGGATATGCGTATTCCCGCTGAGCTGATACCGCACTGTCCCGTCTGCGGAAAGCCCATGAGCATGAATCTTCGGGCAGATGATACCTTTGTCGAGGATGAGGGCTGGCACAGAGCCGCTGAGCGTTATCATGCATTTCTCGCTGCCCATGACGGACAGCATATCCTGTTCCTGGAACTCGGTGTCGGCATGAATACGCCTGTCATCATCAAGTATCCGTTCTGGAAGATGACCTATGCAAACCCGAAAGCTGTCTATGCCTGCCTGAACTTCGGTGAAGCCTATGTTCCTGATGAGATCAAGGGACAGAGTATCGCTGTCAATGGGGATATTCGGGAAGTGCTGGACAGGATAGACGAAAAGTGAATGGATGTTTGAAGGAATAAATGTCCGAAAAAGTCAAATACTAAATAAGCGCATTGCCCTACACAGAGGACAATGCGCTATTTTGGGTTACGGAAGAAGAAACCTCTTTTTCGGACCTCGTCCCTGAATCTGAATCAATCCTTTTTCTCTCATTGTGTTCATAAGGATATAGGTTCTGGTAAGCTTGATGTGCAGCAATTCCTGAACATCCTGATCCGTCATATAACCGTTTTTACTGATATACTCCAGGATCAGCTGTTCCTGTTTGGTGATCTCCTTACTGCTTGTACTTGTATTCCTATTCGGAAGGATGAGCTTGAATGTATTGGCGGTGACCTGTATTTCAGGCTGAACCGGATGATCTGCATAGAGACTGAATATCTGACGAATTCCTGTTCCGTATGATTCTATCAGTTCCAGTCGGTGGAACAACTCAGCAAGGTAGCGGTTTCGGGGCTGAGATATTCCGCTGCAAATATCTTTCACGGTCAAACCGGAGACCAGCCCGCCAAGTGAAATAAATTCCATTTGTTTCGTATTGATATTGATGATAATGCTGCCGCTGAAACTATAATCACGGTGTAACAGCGCGTTCAATAGAGCTTCACGAACAGCAATAGCTAGATAATCGGGAGTATCTATTCGCTGTAAACCTGTTATTTCATCGAGATTAAGATCACAAAGCATAAGGTACGTTAAACATTCATTCAGCTGCTGAAAGACAGAGCCGCCGAATTCCTTGCTGTCCGAAGGAAGTGTATTCTGTTCATCTGAAAAAACAGTGACTTTTACAGTGTGCTTGCACTGATCGGAAAGCAACAATGCCAAATTTGTGTAAGCACCATCCTGTGCATCGATAATTCCCAGTGAACGAAATGATCCGGGACGGAAGGGCACCTTATTTTTGGAGAATACCGAACCTGTTTTCTCAAAGGTCAGGTCTTGCTCCACTGAAGCTGCATTCCAGTACTGTTCCCACTCTGTTTCATAGTTCGCCCGGTCAATTGCATCCGGTTTTTTTGACGCGTTTTTCATTTTTTCACCCCACATATAGGATACGATATAATTCTGATTTTGTCAAGTGAAAAGAGTAAAAAAGTGAAAAGATATTGCCGATCTCACTGAACCAATTGATGCCATGATGCATCGCAAATCAGACTTTGAAATGTTAATATTCCTGAGATGTGTTAGTGAAAAATGTGAAAAAGTGAAATGTGAAGGCGGTAATTGCCTCGTAACCGTCCTTATCCACAACCGCACACATCTGCGAAACCCACGCAATTTCGCCACGCCTCATTCTGAAACGTTCCGATTTCGCAGATTAGATACTGCACGGGTCGGGTCCACTGGCTTTAAATGCGTAATCGGAATGATTACGAAATCCCCTGTATACCGTGATTCCTCGGTATACAGGGGTTTTTCTTTGCTGTGCAGATGGTGGAAAGTTTGTGGGTCCAATGCGGAATGGGGCGTGACTGGCCTGAAATGATAGCCATTTCCGGGCGCAGTCTATCTCCTGAAATTGATGGCGAAATGGCGGAAAGGGGATGTGGTGAGTCAGATAATAGCGCTCCGCTCATTCTCCTCGCTTCTTCCCGCAGTTGTTGCAGAAATTCCCGGTGATGCCCTTGTTGCCGCAGGAGCAGTCCCATGTAGATGGAACTTCCGGCTTTCGTGCGCCGCAGTTGTTGCAGAAGTTCCCGACGATGCCCTTGTTTCCGCAAGTGCAGTCCCAAGTCTCAGGCTTTTCTGGGCGTTTTGCGTCGCAAAGATTGCAGAAATTCCCGACAACGCCCTTGTTTCCGCAGACGCAGTCCCACGTTTCAACCGGTGTAGGCTTCTTGCTGCCACTGTTGTTGCAGAAGTTCCCGACGATGCCCTTGTTTCCGCAAGTGCAGTCCCAAGTCTCAGGCTTTTCTGGGCGTTTTGCGCCGCAAAGATTGCAGAAATTCCCGACAACGCCCTTGTTTCCGCAGACGCAGTCCCACGTTTCAACCGGTGCAGGCTTCTTGCTGCCACAGTTGTTGCAGAACATGCCCGTTGCCGTGTTTCCGCAGGAGCATTGCCATGTCTCTGCTGTCGGCTGGGTCGGAACAGAGGCTGGAGCCGGTGCAGAGGGCTGCTGCATACCGCCGAACAGATTACCGATCTGCGGAGCAAGGTTGTTTGCTGCTGCAAGACCGATACCCATGCCAAGCATGTCACCCATGACACCGCCGCCGGAGCCGTTGATCGTCATGCTGCCAAGACCCTCGGCATATGCCTTTTGTACATCTGCTTGCAGGACATCCTTCTGGTCATAGCCCTTTGCCCGCATGATCTCTGCCTCAGTCAGACCCTGCAAACGTTGTGCCTGCGCCTCAGCCTGCACTTCGATGATACGCCGCTCTGCTTCACGCTTGGCGATCTCCGTTTCTGTAAGCTGGCGCTGGAGTTCGGCATCCCGATGGGCAGCTTCGATGGCAGCCTTGCTGCGCTCCTGCTCCGTGCGGTAGAGTGTCTCATTCTGCGCCTCAGCGACCCTGATGCTTGCCTGTGCCTGTAGCATCCGCTGCTGTAATGTAACGGTGTGCAGTTCACGGATGCGCTTGAAGTTCGGGTCATCCTCCGGCAGTACGATGCTTGTCACATAGAACTGCGGAATGGTCAGACCATACTCCTCGAAGCCGGGGCGGATCTTTTCCACCAGATCGGAGGAGATTCCTCACATTATTCAACCTCAGTAAGGTTCCTGGTGATTCATACGCTTCGGCAGTGGACGATGTTTTAAGTGAAATAGATGAAAGAACTCATAATAAGACTTGGAACGTAGAGCATCCGAATGCTAAGAATTATCGTAGTACTGGTGATGAAGAAGTAAGGAACAACGTCGTATACAGCGAGCTTGCTGATACAAGCTATGTTTACGGTCTGGTAGCTTTCTCAGATTTGTCAACAAATGATGGAGAAGATGGTCACCTTTTAAGCCCTAACTTCGGCTTTGGTGTATACAACACTGATACAACGGAGGATACTACTTTCTTCTGGACAAGCACTACCTTTGCAGCTAAGACAGATGATAATATTGAAGCAACACAGACAGGTATCCTTAATGGTGTTACGGTCGGCAATAAACATTCATTATAAATACTCCTGTTGTTTATAATAATAAGGGCCAAGAAATACTTTCAGTTGCTTCTGCTGATAGTGCTGCAGAGTTACAGAAAAACTTACAGGATTTCTATAAGGAACTCAATAAACTCCCTGTAGGCAGCTACACTATCAAGTATGAGATGACCGATGCTGTTAACCAGACAGAAACAGAGTCTGAGCAGGAAACGACAATTTCTGTTTCGGAAACTGAACGAACTGAAACGAAGTCTGAGCAGGAGACGACTGTTTTGGCTTCGGAAACTGAAAGCACAGAATCAAAAAAGCACCTGACCAGAACAATGAGCAAACCATGGGATCTGATACGGGAAAGCCGGCTGTATCGACAGAATCGGAGGAGACAGAGTATCCAGCAATCCCGACAAATGAAAACGGGGATGTGATTCTTCCTGAAATATAGGCAGTCATGTATATGGAAATGTCCTGCGGATACTTGATATTCTGCGGCGCGCATTCCCTTCCCACTTTAAATAATACCTGATTCCGCAAGGTCATCGGTACTTTCCGCTCAGAACAGGGTGCTAAAGATTTCCTGTTGTTGAAGTCTCTGACCTCTACCGCGCAAAAGCTGAATTCACTGCGTTCGATGCACTGCATTCTTTGTTTCAAGGACAGTTGGCTTGGAGGACTGAATAGTTACTATTGGTGAAAATGGTGAACTCATAGATACACATGAGGATATGAGCATTTGCCTTGGAAACTCCTTCGAGGAGGGAATAAAGCGTATAATGACAGATAAGGATACTGATATGGAATATTTCAGTGAAGATTAGCTTCATAATAAAACAGACTACGGGGTGTGCATTACGCACACCCCAAATTTTTAAGTAACAAACCTTCTGTATTATTATATAGTTCTTCTTTGCCTGAGAGGAAGAACATGACCATGCAATTTTTCTCCTTAACATCCTTAAGGAGCAGGCGAGTGAGTTCACTGCGGTCATACATTTCTTGTTCTTCTTTCGTAAGCCATACCTCAATGTATCCCTTTTTTCTTTTGTCATAAATTTCCATTCGATCAGATCCTTCCTGTTTTAGTATGCCATGTCAATACTTTTTTATTTACTGTTCTGCATGATTATAGCCTGGCTCAGGATCATTCATGTTGTTTGGTGAAAGGTCAATAAGATGTATTTTCATTTTATCGTACATGATAGATTCCTGATTATAATACTTGTAGGTATGGATAGCATTAAATA
>JAIKWY010000013.1 GCA_024684395.1 Oscillospiraceae bacterium | reverse complement strand
TCTGCAAGGACATGAGCCGTTTCGGAAGAAACTATATCGCTGTGGGTCAGTATGTAGATTATATCTTTCCGATGTACAATATCCGATTTATTGCACTGACCGATAATATTGATACGGCGAATAATAACAGTGCAAGTATGGAGATGCTTCCGATAGTAAATGTTTTTAATGAGTGGTACGCTGCAAATACGTCGAAAAAACTGCGTGCTGTCATAGAAACTAACGCTAAGGCAGGCAAGTACAAAACAACTTTCGCAGCATACGGATATGATAAGGGCGATGATGAAAACAGAACGCCTGTAATCGATCCTGAGACTGCTCCGATAGTCCGCCGTATCTTTGAGATGAGAGCTTCGGGGGATAATCTCCGTAAGATCGCTATGGCTTTGAATGATGATGGTATTCTTTCACCTGCCGATTATCACTACACGAAAGCAGGAAAAGCAACTCCGTTGTATTCTCATCACCTGTGGAGTACGCAGGCGGTAAAACGTATCCTGCACAACCCGATCTATATCGGTACGCTCGCAAGAATGAAAATGACCACTGTCAGCTACAAGAACCATAAGGTCATTAAGCGTGATGAAAGCGACTGGATCGTTCATGAGAACAACCATGAAGCGATCATTTCAAAGGAGTTATGGGATAAGGTGCGTGAGCTGGAGGATTCCGTGAGTACAGGCAAGTCCACAAAAACAGGTGAGGTCAAGCCTTTATCGGGTATGTGCTATTGCAGTGCCTGCGGTACAAAAATGAAGTTTACTTCTTCTATGACAGGCAAAACTCCTCAGAACTACACCTGCGGACTGTACGCCAGATTTGGTAAGCAGTATTGCAACACACACTTCATAACCCTGAAAGCACTTGAAAGTGTTGTGCTTGCTGATATTCAGCGTCAGATCGATTTTGTAATGAATGATGATAAGGCTCGGGAAAAGTATCTTGCAAGAAAACGAGGAATGAACAGTTCACAGGAAAATCTCGATAGGAAACATCTACAGGAAATCGATTCACGCCTTGCAGAGCTTGAAGTGCTAATACAGGCTACATATGAAGATAAAGTCCTCGGTCGTATTCCTGAGAAAACCTGTGTTAATCTGCTTGAAAAATATCAGGCAGAGAGTGACAAGCTGACAGAGGAACATACTTTACTGGAACAGCGTACACAGACCGAACAACAGGACGAAACAGATGTGGACGAATATATCCGCCGTCTGAAATCTTATGCAGGAGCAGAACAGCTCACTCGTCAGATGGCTTTGGAGCTTATTGAGTACATTACGATAGATGAGAACCCGAACGACAGGAAAACTGTCCGTGATATTCACGTCTACTATAAGCTGATCGACAAGCCACTCAAAGACAGAAAAAACGCCCATATAGGGCGTTGCGACACATCAGAAGATTGATACTTACTGGTTATTTTGTTTGAAGAATAGTTACGTATCCATTTGTGACATTGACAATTTTTAATGACTGGTATGCCAGGGACACAAGCAAGAAAATCAGAGCCGTTTTCAAGGCTAAGGGACAATCGGGCAAACATCTTTCTAATCCGATCTACGGCTATAAACATTCGGAAACGGACAAGAACCTTTGGTTGATCGACGATGAAGCCGCCGAAGTTGTTCGCAAGATTTTCCATCTTTGCGTTGACGGCTACGGTCCGGCACAGATTGCCCGCATATTAACGGAAGAAGGTATCCCTACGCCAACTGCCTACGCATTGTCGCAGGGCAGGGATAACGGTCACAAAAATGCCAAGCTGCGCCGTTGGGGCAATGAGACAATTGCCCATATTCTCGAAAAGGCTGAATACTGCGGACACACAGTCAATTTCCGCACTCATGTGAAGTCCTACAAAAACAAGAAACGTGTGGATAACCCGAAAGAGGATTGGCTGATCTTTGAGAATACCCATGAAGCCATTATCACTCAGCAAGAGTTTGACTTGGTGCAGGAGCTTCGCAAGAACAAACGCCGTCCGACAAAGCACGAAGAAGTCAATCCGTTTTCCGGCATCTGCTACTGTGCCGATTGCGGAAAGAAGCTGTATCTGTGCCGAGCGACAACTATGACTGCCGATCAGGAACATCTGAAATGTGGCACTTATGCAAAAGACAAGAACGGATGTACAATCCACTTCATCAGGACGATCGTTCTGAAAGAGATCATACTCGGTGAGTTGAACAAGATGATTTCCTTTGTCAGGGAGAATGAGGACGAGTTTGTGCAGGCAGCTATGGATAATTCCGTTCAGAAGCAGTCCTTGGAGCTTGCCAAGTCCAGGAAGAAGCTGAAAGAATCCGAGAAGCGCATCGCAGAACTGGATAGGCTTTTCACAAGGCTCTATGAAGACAACGTATCAGGGAAAATCTCCGATGAGCGCTTTTCTATGATGTCGGCAGGATATGAGGACGAGCAGAAGAAACTGAGAGCAACCGTTGCTGACCTTACCGCTTTCATTGAGTCGGCTGAACAGAAATCCGCCGATGTGACCGCATTCATCAGGGCAGTACAGAAATATGAGCATATCACGGAGCTTACCCCTGAGATCATGCACGAACTTATCGAGAAGATCGTTGTTCATGCTCCCGATAAGAGCAGCGGGCATCGTACTCAAGAGATTGAGATTCACTATCGTTTCAACGTTGCCGTAACGACTGCCGTTGCAGACAGTATGAAGTACGACAAAAAGAGAAAGGCTGCGTAACCGCCCAGGTTACGCAACCTTATCTTCAAAGAACTAAAACTTCTTTATTAGTACCCGTCTAAATGCGGAGGTCTTTTCATCTGTCACTTGACAAACCGCCGCCGCATGTGGTATAATGTACTCAGCCGCTGTAGCGGCGAATAAGATCATAGCACAGACTGAACAGGCAGTGAGCATTCATGAGCCGGGCTCTCGGGCAGCAGATCAGATTCTGCGGGACAGCACACCAATGCTGTCCCGCTATTTTTATACCATCAGAAGGAGGCGCTTATGCATACCGAAAACCAACCAAACGCCAAAGATACATTCCAGACTGCAGCGATGCGGGTCTCTGTTGTCAGCATCATCGTGAATTTCGCATTGTCGCTGCTGAAGCTTGTCGCAGGCCTTGTGGCGAGGTCGGGGGCGATGATCTCCGATGCCGTGCATTCGGCTTCGGACGTGTTCAGTACGCTCGTGGTGATGGTCGGCGTCACATTTGCCGGAAAGGAAGCCGACAAGGAGCACCCCTACGGGCATGAGCGCATCGAGTGCGTGGCGTCCGTCCTGCTGGCGATCGTGCTGGCAGCGACCGGCGTGGGCATCGGGTACAAGGGCGTGTGCAGCATCATCCATTCCGGCGAGCAGGAGCTGACCGTGCCGGGAGCGGTCGCTCTGGCGGCGGCGATCATCTCGGTCATCGTGAAGGAGCTGATGTACCAGTACACCGCCCGGGTCGCCAAGAAGATCAATTCGAGCGCTCTGATGGCGGATGCATGGCATCACCGCTCGGATGCGCTGTCCTCGGTCGGTTCCTTCATCGGCGTACTGGGCGCACGGCTCGGACTGCCGGTGCTCGACCCGATCGCCAGCGTGGTGATCTGCCTGTTCATTGAGAAGGCGGCGATCGAGATCTTCATGGATGCCGTGAACAAGATGATCGACAAGGCATGCCCGGAAGAGACTGCCGAGAAAATGCGGCAGGTCATCCTGTCCACGGAGGGCGTGCTCGGCATTGACGAGTTCCGCACCCGGCTGTTCGGCTCCCGGATCTATGTGGAGGTCGATATTGTGATGGATGCCTCCAAGACCCTCATCGAGGCGCACAACACCGCCGAGCAGGTGCATGACGCCATCGAGCGTGAGTTCCCCGATGTGAAGCACTGCATGGTGCATGTGAATCCGGATACGGAGGAGCAGAAAAGCTGAAAGACTGGCTATAGATAGCGAGAATCCCCCTCATTTTGGGAAGTGAGGGGGATTATTATATTCATAGTTGGACTATTTACGTTTTAATTCCATATTCCTTGCGGAGATTAGCAAGATCTGTTCTTAACTGTCTATCAAGTTCCAGAAGCTGCATGTTTAGTCGATCATCTATACCTTTTGTTGGTGGAAGTGCATCCCTAAGTGCTCTCTCGGATTTCTCGCGTTTCTTTAAAAGTTCACTTGCTCTTTTAACATATTCATCAGGAAGATTCTTTTCTTGAGTAATTAGTGCAGAGTTCACCGTTCTTTCTTCTGATTCGTTCATACTTGCTTACCACCTTTCTGAATATGTTCTGTGTATTCTACCACTTATTCTATCACGTTTCTACGCCAAAGTCAACCCTGATAGCTGATCTATACATATTCACTTGCACCCCCACCCTGAAACATTGCTTTTTTATGCTTTTTTGTCTAGAACTATAGACAAATCCGGCGAAATCATGTATAATAATAGCAGGTATGACCTGACAACTACAGCAGTATGGGGCTGCTGTTACCAGACATTTCCGACTTGAAGGGGGATCTATCATGAAAAAACACAGGATCACAGCGGTGCTGCTGGCGCTGGGGCTGGCAGTGACCGGGATGCAGGCGCTTGTGGCTTCTGCCGCCGGTCGCAGAGTCTCGGTGCATGATCCGTCCATCATCCGGGACGGCAACACCTACTACGTGTTCGGCTCACACATCGAAGCGGCGAAGTCGAGCAACCTGATCGACTGGGATCGCTTCTCCAACGGCTATACCACGCCCAATAATGTGGAGTTCGGCGACCTGTCACGCAACCTCCAGAAGGCATTTGCGTGGGCGGGCGAGAACCTTGAGGACTGCGAGGGCGGCTTTGCGGTCTGGGCACCGGATGTCTTCTATGATGCGGATTACATCAATCCGGACGGCAGCCGGGGCGCTTACCTCATGTACTTCTGCACGAGCTCGACCTACAAGCGCTCGGTCATCGCCTATGCTGCGGCGCAGAATGTGCAGGGGCCGTATACCTTTGTGGACACGCTGATCTATTCCGGCTTCACGGATACGGACAGCTATGCCACCAGCTCCACCAAGAATGTCAACCGGAAGTACACCTCCACGAACATCGACGAGCTGGTCGCTGCCGGTGAAGTCACGATGAACAACAGCTGGTTCAACAAGCACGATTTCAACAACCAGCTCTTCCCGAACGCCATCGACCCGACCATCTACACCGATACGGAAGGGCGGATGTACATGACCTACGGCTCGTGGTCGGGCGGTATCTTCACGCTTGAGATCGACAAGACGACCGGGCGCTGCATCCATCCCAAGACGGGCACGACCGCAGACGGGCGCATGGTGGACAGCTACTTCGGCACCAAGATCGCCGGCGGCTACGGCAAATCCGGCGAGGGTCCGTTCATCGAATACAATGCCGATACGGGGTACTATTACCTCTGGACAGTCTATGGCGGTCTGACCTCGACCGGCGGTTATAACATGCGTGTTTCCCGCTCGAAGAGCCCGCTCGGGCCGTTCACCGATCCCGCCGGGAATCCGGCAGTCCTCGGCAGCGGCACGAACCTTGACAGCGTGGGGCTGAAGGTCATGGGCAACTACAAATTCTCCTGCCTCGACAAGGCATACATGGCTTGTGGGCATAATTCCGTGCTGCGGGATGATGACGGGCAGTGGTATCTGTTTTATCATGCACGTTTCGATGACGGCGCCGAGTTCCACGAGGTGCGTGTCCATTCGATGTGGTTCAATGAGGACGGCTGGCCGGTCGTGGCGCCGTTTGAGTATGCCGGTGACAGGATGGCAGAGGGCGGCTATGACGCTGCGGACATCGTCGGCGACTATGAATTTATCAACCACGGCAACAGCACGGACGGCAAGATCATCAACTACCAGAAGATCAAGCTGAATGCGGACGGCTCCATCTCCGGCGATGTGTCCGGGCGCTGGGAGCAGGCTGCGGATTCCGCTGCGGCAACGCTCACCATCGGCGGCAGCCTGTACAAGGGCTATTTCCTCGCTGCGAAGAATGAGAAGGGCACGAATGTCATGAGCTTCACGGCGGTCGGTGTCAACAACCAGACCGTCTGGGGTGCCAAGACCTCCGCTTATACCGGGCAGGCACGGAGCTTCAACGGCGACTATACCAATGCTAAGAACGACCTCGTGTTCAACTGGGATTCCGTTGGTGAGCCGGGTGCAGCGGTGAAGATCGGGGATACCGGGCTGCTGTCCGGCGTGAGCTACTTCATCGTCAACCAGAACAGCGGCATGTCCCTCGATCTGCCGAACGGCAAGACCGATGACGGCACGAACATCCAGCAGTGGGAGGTCAACGGGCTCTTTGCGCAGCAGTTCCGCCTGATCGCCGATGCGGACGGCTGGTGCCGGATCGCCTCGCTCGGGGATGAGAACAAGGTCATCTCCGTGGCAGCGGACACCGCCGAGGACGGCACCAATGTCGAGCTGCGGACATACACCGGCGCAGACAGCCAGCGCTTCAAAGTCGTGGAGGAGAACGGCTATTATGCGTTCCTGTCCAAGTGCTCCGATGCGAAGTCCTCGCTCGATGTGTTCGAGTGGTCGAAGGAGAACGGCGCAAATATCGCGCAGTATCCGTATAAGTCTTTCGCCTGCCAGCTCTTTACGGTCAAGCCCGTGTATCCGGTGGTCAATCCCGGCAAATACCGTCTGACGGACATCTCGACCGGTGAGACGCAGTATGCGCAGGTCGTTTCGGTCGTACAGAGCAATTATGATCCGAAGACGCTGCCGATGGTGATTGCGAATGATGAGATCATCTGCAATAAGGACGGCAGCTACAGCATCAAGGGGATGGATGCGCTCCCGGGCAGCTATGTCCTGGAGCCCGTTGCAGCGTTCCCGGAGCAGTCCACCGAACCGGAGCCCGTGAAGATCCGTGGCGATGTGGATGCCAACGGCGTCTTCGAGCTGGCGGACATCATCATGATGCAGAAATATCTGCTCGGTGTGGGCGAGCTGAATGACTACGACATGGGCGACATGATGGAGGATGGCGTGCTGGACATCTTCGACCTTGGTCTGATGAAGCGGGAATATCTCAGCCGCTAAACTCTGTATATAAAATGAACCCCCTGCTTGCCGCAGGGGGTATCTTTCTGTTACCATGAGGGGTTGTTACAGTTTTTTTATTTCTCTTCGGATTCGAGGAACTTGTAGCAGACTGCTGCAAGCGCTGCGCCGATGAACGGACCTACGAAGAATACCCATACCTGGGAGATCGGATCGGTGTTGCCCATTGCTGCTGCCATGATCGCAGGACCAAGGCTTCTGGCAGGGTTCACAGAGGTGCCTGTCAGACCGATGCCGAGGATGTGTACGAGCACGAGCGTGAAGCCGATGACCACGCCGCCGAAGGAGCCGTGGTTTGCCTTCTTGGATGTCACGCCGAGGATGGTCAGCACGAAGACGAAGGTCAGAAGCGCTTCAACGAGCAGACCTGCTGCGATGCTGCCGTTGACACCCGCCAGACCGTTGGAGCCGAAGCCGCCGGTCTTGTCCTTGATCTCACCGAGACCAAAGATCGCTGCGAGCAGACCGGAGCCTGCAAGTGCGCCGATGCACTGGGAGATGACGTAAGCGATGAAGTCGCCCACGGTCATGCCGCCGTTGATGAAGACAGCCAGCGACACAGCCGGATTGATGTGGCAGCCGGAAATATTGCCGACGCAGTAAGCCATGCCGACGATCACCAGACCAAAGGCAAATGCCGTCAGGATGTACCCGGGCAGGTTCATGTCACGGTCGCAGCCCACCAGCATGGCAGTGCCGCAGCCGATCAGCACGAGCACCATAGTACCGATGCATTCGGCAACGTATTTTTTGATAGAATTCATTTTGTAAACCTCCTATTTTTCGTTTATTGCAAGACATGGCAGCGCAGGCAGAGCATCCAGGCTCCTTTGAGAGCCCACCCCTCAGCGGATGCGGCACAGCGCAGACCTGTCTTTGTACCGTGTCTTGGTATATCTATTATACCATGGAAAACTGCATTTGTAAAGAGATGCAGGAAAAAAGCGGGATCGGGATACACAAAAATGCGTCTGAAAATTGTGCATGTTGCTGATCTGCTGCATGTGATCCGGTTCAGTCGGCATCGCTTTGATACAAAGCCAGCGTGCATTCGATGGCAATGACCATTGCCAGGATCAGCGGTTCATAGGTGCTCGCTTCCCGGAGCTCGACCTCACAGCGGGTTTCGCCCGCACGGGACTGCTTCCGGATCCCGGCGAGGATCTTGTCCTCTGACAGGATCGTGAACTCGCCGTTCCGGGGATCGCCAAACGTCCGCCAGCCTGTCACGGTTATATCAAAATAGGTGCCGTCCTTCCGGTTGCTGCGGGGGACGACCATCATCCCCTCATCCTGCATCCGCACATAGAACTTGACGCTCAGCAGCGAGACCTTCTGGCGGATCAGGCAGAACTCTGTACCGTCATCATGCAGCAGATGGAGCTTGTACCCGATGGCGCCCGGATCCCGTTTCAGGGTGTACCGCACGGCGCCCTGTTCATCACGGATGTCCGTGGTTAGCGGGAACACCGTGAGAGGATCCTCGGTAAAGTGAAGTTTCATGTGCTTTCCTCGCTTTCATACAAAGTGGAGTACCGGTTCTGTTACTGCTCTTTATTCTGGAAGATGCCCGGGCGCTTCCGGAGAGCGGTGATCATGATCTCGCCGAGGATATAGCAGCTGATGACCTCGCCGACTGCCACATACAGCATCATCAGCGGGATCGGTATCTCCACCTGATAGGCATATTTCAGCACAAACGGCACGATCACGGCATTTGCAATGACTGTGGGAAGCGGCACGAGCCACCGGTTCGCCCGCAGGAGATACCCGCCGACCGCACCGATCAGTGTGGCGATGCTTCCGAAGATCGTATCCCAGATCACAGCGCCGCCGATCGTATTCGCCAGTACGCATCCGAGGAACAAGCCGGGGATCGCCGCCGGAGTAAACATCGGCAGAATGGTCAGCACCTCGGAAATGCGCACCTGCATCGCCCCGAATGAGATGGGCGCAAGGATCACGGTCAATGCGGTATACAGTGCGGCGATGACAGCGCCCTGTGTGATGAAGAGGATCGGTTTCTTGTTCATGTTTTTTCCTTCCTTGCTGTTGATGGTCCCGGTGTTTTCCCGCATCGTTCTTTCTGCGCCCGGGCTTTTTGCAGGAGCGCCCGGATCATTTCGCTTTTGCCGTCGGTATAGGCGACCCTGTTATCCGGGTATTGTGCTGCCAGCTGCGTTTTCAGCGCAGAATAGGCTTTGGCAGCATCTTCATCCGCATTCAGAAGATCCCGCAGCCCGATATAATCCTCCCATATCGCAGAGGAATATGTCACCACATGGATATGATGCGTCCTGCTGTCCTGATCGCCGCAGACCAGAAGATACTGCCCCGGCAGATCCTGCCCACGATAGAGGAACCCGTTCTCCGCAAGCACCTGCTCATAGCGCAGGATCTCCGCCGGATCAGATATGCCGACGGCGATGTCGATGATCGGCTTGGCGCAGATGCCCTTCACGGCGGTGCTGCCGACATGCTGGATGTCGATGGCGATGTCCCGGAGGATGTGTTGCAGCTGTGCGATCGTCCGGCTTGCGGCAGTCTCCCATGCGGGATCATGCGGTACGACAGCCACAGTACCACGGCGCAGTCCTAACTTCATGATGTATCCTTTCACGCTTTTTGACGGATCCGCAGCAGCCGGTCAGCGCCCTTCTGAAATTCATAGCCGGTCTTCCGGATCTCGACAGAATGCGTCTGGCTGAAACGGTCGATCACGGCGTCGATCATCTCCGAGGCGTTGCTGTCCAGATCGCAGAGCGGGAAGATGCGCACTTCCTTACAGACACGGAGCATTTCCGTGATGGCAGCGATGTGGAAATCATAGCCCAGCGTCGTGTACAGCAAAAGAAAATGCGAGCTCAGACCGATGTCGAACGAGCCGTCCGGAAACGGCACCCGCTCCGGCAGGGAATGGCAGATGTAGCGCTTTTCTGCTCTCCCTTGCTCGTAGTCCTCCAGAAAATCACGCATCGCAGCCATTCTGACCGCTTCAAGCGCTTCGAGCGAGGGGATCCTGTCCCAGACGTAGTTTCCGGCATTCTCTGCCATCTGCTGCATGACGACAGCCCGCACTTCTTCGATGCGCTGTGCAAGCTGTTCCCGGGAAAACTGGTAGATCGGGTCAAACGACGTGACATGTCCGCCTGCCATCGTGACCTGATGATTGAAGCTCGCCGGACCGTCGCCGAAGCCTGCGATCTGTTGTTGCAGATCGGCATCTCTCAGCAGGAACATCTCCCTGTATTCCGCCAGATTTCTGCCCCACGGGACAACACTGCTCAATTGAAATGCCATCGTATCAGCTCCTTATGCTTTGCGTTCTTTTTTGGATCAAAATGCAGCCCTGTTCCTATTTTACAACAATTTCATGAAAAAGTCCAGCAAAAGATCCGGCAGCCCCTTGTTTTTTTCTGCATTTTCCTGTATAATGGAACTATCATAGTGTTCTGCTGCCGCAAAGACCCGGCAGACAGGGAATGAATGCAGAAACGTCAGGGGGGATCCAATGAAACGATCTATAAAGCGTTTCACAGCGCTGCTCACATCCGTGCTGTGTGCCATGCTGCTGCCGCTGCCGGGAGCTGCCGCAGAGGACAGCTTCTATGACGATTTCAGCGGGCAGAAGCTGAACACGGACAAATGGCTCATCGCAGAGAAAAACTGGGGCGGCACCATTGAAGAGAACGGCACCACAGTCGATTACAACGGCGGCGTGATCGCCGAGAACGTGGCTCTGCATGACGGGAACCTGATCCTGACAGGGTACGGCGACCGGTACGAGGGCGCTGTGCGGGGGATCAACCGTGACGGCACCCGCAGGGCAGACGGCAGACGCTGCGGCGGTGCCATCGCCACGAAGGACTATTTCGGCTCCGGCAGCTATGAGATCCGGGCAAGGATCGCCCCGGAGCTGGGCTGCTGCTCGGCGATGTGGACATTCGAGTATGAGGAGCAAGATGACGGCAGCATCGTCAACCATGAGATCGATATCGAATTTCCCGGGCGGGATGCGGAGGACGATTACAGTCTGAGCCATGCGCTTTGCACCACATGGGTGACGGAGGAGGACTACATGACGAAGTCTGTTTTCTGCGGCGATCAGGCGGACGGTGCCTTCCACACCTACCGCTTTGACTGGCACACGGGCAGCGAGACCGAAACGCCGAGGGTGGAGTATTATTTTGACGGCGAGCTGACCTACACATCCTATGACTACATCCCAACCAACGAGAGCCGCTTCTGGCTCGGGCTCTGGTTCCCGAAATACTGGGCAGGCACGCCGGATTTTGATGCAACGGCATTCGAGATCGACTATGTGCGGATCACGCCCTTTCACGAGAGCGGCGATACCCCGCAGCATGAGAGCTATCCGGAACACGGCTGGGCAGATGCGGAGCTGCCAAGGGGCTGGCTCCTGTGGCACAGCTATACCAGCTATGACGCCCTGGACAGCAGGCTGTATCTCCGCACACCGGAGGGCAGCATTTCGGAGATCAGCGGTGACTTTGTCCATGCGATGAACGGCAGCTTCGGCAGCTCGCCGGAGCGCATCGCATTTATGGCGATCGACCGGAATGCCGATGAATGGGATATTTTCCTCTATGACAGCGGCAGCATCACGAACCTCACGCAGAAGAGCGGCTTCCGCAACGAGGATCCCAAGTGGTCGCCTGACGGGAAAAGCATCGTCTTCAAGCGGGGACACTGGGACAGTGCAGCGGATGGTTTTGTCTATGATCTGGCGCTCCTTGATGTGGAGACCAAGGCTGTCACCATGCTGACAAATGACCGCACCGAGGAGGCAATGCCCTGCTTCTCGGAGGACGGCGCTTCTCTCTATTATGCAAGCTATACGGACGGCATCGGTTCCATCTGCCGCATGGATCTGACGACCGGTCAGACGGAGACGATCTTTGCGGAAAACGGCGTCACGGCGTACTATCCGATCGTGCATGGAAAGTATCTGTATTTTACCAGATGGCACAGTGCCGGGAACCGCTGCGACCAGATCATGCGCTATGACGGCGAGACGATCAGCCCCCTCGGCTTCGATTCCGACCGCTATGACTGCTCCGATGCCTGCCCGCTGAGCGATACCGCCATGCTCTACAGCAGCACCCAAGACGGCGGCTATGATCTGTACTATTATGACGGCACCCGCTCTGTCCGGCTGACGGATCTGAACACGGAGGGGAACGACCTCGGCGCCGCTTTCTTCCCGCAGGTCACGGGCGATGTGGATCGGAACGGCGTGTTCGACACGGCGGATGTCGTGCGCCTGCAAAAATGGCTCTTAGCTGTGCCGGATACCTCGCTCCCGGACTGGAAGGCGGCGGATCTCTATCCGGATGATGTGGTCGATGTCTTTGACCTTGCGGCAATGAAGCGGGAGCTGCTTGGCAGATGATTCTGATACAAATAAACGAGACAGCGGTGTGCTGTCTCGTTTCAGCTTGTCGAGAAACCCCGGTTTCTCGCTTCGGGTGCCCCCTCCGCCGCCGTTCGGCGGCACCTCCCCCGCAAGCGGGGGAGGAATTTT
>JAIKWY010000208.1 GCA_024684395.1 Oscillospiraceae bacterium | reverse complement strand
ATCCTTGGGAATATGATTCATACCTATATAAGCAAAGAAATATCATCGAGAGACTGTTCCGATGGCTGAAAGCGTTTCGCCGAGTGTGTACCAGATACGATAAGCTTGATTTGATCTTCCTATCGTTCGTTCAGATCGCCTGTATCTCAACATGGCTCAAATATTGTCAACAAGCTCTAGAAAGCGTGGATCTGGTGCGAAAAAGAAAACTATTTATCAGAAATATATCGCTCGATCATAGCCTATGTATCGAGATCCCACCGCAGTTCTTCAAGATCGACCGTGGCACAACTTCGATGGAGAACCTATCCACACAGAAGGAGCGTTTCGTTTCCTCCGTCATCGGCGAGGGCGGCATCATCATGATCATGGTGAGCCTCCTTGTTATTATCCTGATCGTAGGGGCAGCGCTTCGTTCAAGCACAGGAAAGCAAAATAGCCTGAATAGATCCGTAACGACTGCTTACAGTGCGCTGTGAGCAGTTGTTTTTCATGTGTTCTGTCGGACAGCTTCTGCAATACTGCCTATTATTTTGGGGGCATGGATGACCTCTTTGGTGTTATTGCCGAAATCATAGGATACGACCTGAAAAATAGGCAAAGCACATTGCGTTTTAGGCGCTTGGGTGTTATAATAATATTGTATGTCGAAATGTAGAACGTACCAGAATGATAAGGACATGGGCGATGCGTCCATGAACCATTTGAAGGCGGCGATAAAGCATGAAGAAAGAGCTTCTGAAAGCGATCACATCAGCAGTTGCAGTCAGTCTGCTGATCGCTCCTATATCCGCAGCTGCGGCAGAAACAGCCACAGCCGATCCCGCAGGACAACAGACAGCGGAAACCGAACCGACCGAACAGGTAACAGAACCGACCGAACAGGCAACCGAACCGACTGAGCATGTGACTGAACAGTCAACCGAGCCGGCTGAACAGGCGACTGAACAGGCAACCGAGCCGTCCGAACAGGCGACCGAACAGCCGACCGAGCAGGCAGTAGAACCGACCGAGCCGGAAAAGCCGGCAGTGATCCGCCTGAGAGCCGGCGATCAGATCAAGACGGATGCGAAAGGCAATGCCTATATCCTTGACGGCGAGGAGCGGCGCACGGGCATGTTCCGGCTGTCCCCCAACTTTCTGATGGGCGATGCGAACCGTGACGAGACGATCGACGCATCCGATGCAGCGCTGATCTTGACTGCTGCTGCCAATGCGGGAGCGCTCACGGAAAGCGCAGAGACCTATATCTTCTCCGAAGCGCCGGACGTGTATCCTGATGCGGCAGAAGCGCTTGTTTTCTCCGATGTGAACGAGGACGGGCAGATCAATGCCTCTGATGCAGCGGGCATTCTTGTCTACAGTGCAGCAAGCGGTGCCGGCGCTGATCCGCTGATGCCGGGAACGCATACCTACTATGCGGATGAGAACGGCTATCTGCAAAAGGGATTCTTCACCGATGCTGACGGAAAGAAGCGCTACGCCGACGATGCGCATATCGTTCATTTCGGCAGAGTGCCCGTCGGTGAGAAGTGCTATTACATCGACCTGGAGGAAGGGCTTTTGCCGGAGGGTTGGCATTCCGTCAATGAGGATCTCTGCCTTGTCCAGGCAGACGGGAGCCTGACCTGTCAGACATGGGCTGAATATGAGGGAAAGCAGGTCTATCTGGATGCCAGCGGCAGCATCGCCCACGGGCTCACGGCGATCGGGGACGCTGTCTATTGCTTCGATACAGACGGCAGCAAGATCACAGGCTGGACGTCCGTGGAGGATGCCCGGTATTATTTCGATGAGAACGGCACAATGCAGACCGGCTGGGTCGATACCGAGCAGGGGAGAGGGTATCTCGGCGAGGATGGCATCGCTCTGATCGGCTGGCAGGACATCGGAGGGAAGCGGTACTGCTTCTCGGAAGACGGCATCATGCTCACGAACCAGACGGTTGACGGCATTTTGCTGGGCAGGGGCGGCACGGAAGTCTCCGAGCTCCTCTTCAAGAACCAGCAGCGGGCACAGGAGGCGTTCGACAAATACGGCACGTCGATCGAAGGACTCTACAAATATGTCCGTGACACGAACCGCTACAAGAAGACCGAGACCACCAAGACGCTGGAACAGATCGAGCAGAACGGCTGGCTGTATTATGTGGATTATGCCATGACGCACCGCTATGGCGTCTGCTATTACATGGCGGCGAAAATGGACTTCATGCTCCAGGAAGCCGGCTATGAATGCCGGATCGTCTATTCGACGCACGGTACGGGTGATCACTACTGGAACCAGGTCAATGTGGACGGAACATGGGTCAATTATGATCTGACAAATAACTTATACGCCAAGACCTGGGATCAGATGGTCGATTACGGCAGCTACAGGCTGATCGGCTATGTGACACCGGTCTATCAATAAGGAGGACATCGTTTTGAAGAAGAACAGAGTAGTTTGCAGCGTGCTGGCGCTTGCGCTGATGCTGCAAGTTTGTGCGTGCGGCAAGCAGAAGGAAGAGACCGGCGACTCTGAGCCGACAGTTGCTGTCACAGAGGCAGTGACTGCCGAGGAGACCACAGAAGAGACAGCCGCCACCGAAACGACCGAGACCACAGAGACAGCCGAGACCACGGAAGCGACCTCTGCGACCGAGGAAACAGCCGAAACGGCTGCAACGGAAACCACGGCAACGGATGCGTCCGATGCTGACAGTGAAAATTCGCAGGACGATACCTCCAAGGCGGAGAACTCCCAGCAGGAGCAGAAGCAGGAAGAGACCCAGCCCGCCCAGCAGCGCACAGAGGATGAGCTCCAGTTCACCTACAACAATGCAACTGTCCGTCTCGGCGACAACGCCAAGGGCTTTGTGGATGCCGTAGCGCCCGATTTTGAGGAAACTGCCCAGAGCTGCTATGGCGACGGCGAGGACATCAACTATTACTATCCGGATTTCACGCTCTTTGTATGGCACACCAATGACAACTACCTGCTCTACGGCATCGACATCACCGGCGGAAGCACGGAGTCTTCCCGTGGTATCCACGTCGGCTCCTCCAAGGAGGATGTGATCGCTGCCTACGGTACAAACTATTCCGAGGAAGGCTCCGACATCGTCTATACTTTTGGTGACTGTAACCTGCGGTTCACGATCGAGAACGGTGCCGTGACCTGTATCAGCTACAATATGGAAATGGATAATTAAGCTATGGTTTTCAGCAGCAGTGCCTTTTTGTTTGTCTTTTTCCCGGCAGTTTTTCTGCTGTACTGCATCATCCCGGAGCGCCATGTGCGGAACGGGCTGCTGATCGCAGCAAGCTTGGTGTTCTATGCCTTCGGTGAGCCGTTTGTGGTGTTCCTGATGGTGCTTTCGATCTTCATCAATTATCTGCTTGGACTGATGATGAACGGCGCAGCAGTGCTCCGGAAAACGTCATTGCTCCTTGCGGTCATCTGGAATCTCGGATTGCTCGGCGTATACAAATACGCCGGGTTTTTCATAGAAACACTGGATGTCCTCCCGTTTGTGGATGTCCCGGTGCCGCAGATCGACCTGCCGATCGGCATATCCTTCTTTACGTTCCAGGCGCTCTCCTATGTGATCGACGTCTATCGTGGGGACATCTCCGTGCAGAAGAATCCCGCAAGATTATTGCTTTACATCACCTTCTTCCCGCAGCTCATCGCAGGTCCCATCGTCAAGTATCACGACATTGAGGATCAGCTTGCCGAACGCCCGATGATCCCCGAACAGACGGCGCAGGGCATCCGGCGCTTTGTGATCGGGCTTGCCAAGAAGCTCCTGATCGCCGATACTGTGAGCACCGTGGCAGATGCAGCCTATGCGCTCCCGGATGACAGGCTGATCTGCCCGATGGCGTGGCTGGGGGCGATCTGCTACACGCTCCAGATCTACTACGATTTCAGCGGCTACAGCGATATGGCGATCGGTCTCGGGAAAATGTTCGGCTTCACCATCAAGGAGAATTTCAATTATCCCTACTGCTCCGCCAGCATCACGGAGTTCTGGCGGCGGTGGCATATCTCCGTTTCGACCTGGTTCAAGGAATACCTCTATTTCCCGCTCGGCGGCAACCGCAAGGGCAAGGGGCGCACGATCCTGAACAAGTGGATCGTCTTTTTCTGCACAGGCTTGTGGCACGGCGCCGCTATGACCTTTGTGGTGTGGGGACTGCTGAACGGCGCCTTCCTGATGCTGGAGAGCTGCGGCATCATCCCGGTGCAGAAATTGCATGAAAAAAAGCCGCTGCGCCTGCTGAGCCACCTCTACGCCATGACGGCAGTGGTGCTCTGCTTTACCGTATTCCGTGCCGACGGGATGCATCAGGCGCTGCATTTCTGGCGCACCATGTTCGGCTTCGGCATTGCGGATGCGGCACAGCAGCAGCTCACCCTGAGCTTGCTTGTGCAGCAGCTTGACCCGATCATGCTGCTGGCTGCGGGTATCGGTATCGTGTTTGCGCTGCCCGTGAAGCCGTGGCTCGAAGAGCGCCTTGCATCCGGCAGCCAGAAGCTCCGCATAGGCATGAACATCGCTGCCTACGCCGGTTCCGTGCTGTTGCTTGCGCTCTGCTTGTTGCAGCTTTCGTCCGGCGCCTACAGCCCGTTCATCTATCTGCAATTCTGAGGAGGTGCGTCATGGGTAAGAAAACAAAGATCGCAAGCCTCCTGTACTGCGGCATCATGATCGCCGCCTGTGCGCTCCCCGGGGCGCTGCTCCTGCGTCCGGCAGAAGACACCGGCGACGAAAACAGACAGCTTGCCGCATTTCCGGCGTTCCGAGCGGAAGACGGCAGCTTCAACCGGGACTTCGGTGAACAGTTTCAGGCATATGTCTCCGATCATTTCGGCTTCCGGCAGCAGCTCGTGACCGCCAACAGCAACTTACGCTATCATGCCTTCGGGATGTCTGCCGAGGAGAATGTCATTGCCGGCAAGGACGGCTGGCTGTACTATACGCCGACCGTCAAGGACTATATCCACGACCCGACCGTCTCGGATCTGGGCATCTGCAACATTGTCTACAACCTCGAAATGATGCAGGACTATACCGCATCGCAGGGCGCCGGCTTCACGGTGCTCGTCGTGCCGAACAAGAACACGATCTATCCGGAGCACATGCCGTCCCGCTATGTGCAGACGGACAATGCCAACAATCTCGAACGTCTGACGGAAGCGGTACAGAACACAGACCTGCGCTGGTGTCCTGCCGAAACTGCTCTGCGGGAGGCTTCTGCAACGCAGTTACAGTACCATAAAACGGACACGCACTGGAACAATGCCGGTGCGCTGACGGGCTACCGTGCGCTGCTCGACACGATGGAGCATCCCGGCGAGCGCTATGCTGATACCGCATACCATACCGAAAACATCTGGGAAGGCGATCTGCAAAAGATGCTCTTCCCGGAGTCGGATTCCCTTGACGAGCAGGTCGTCTATGACATCGGCTTTACCTACCAGTATCAGGGGCGCTATAAGGACAGTGACGACATCACCATCAATACCCGGTGCAGCACCGGTGAAGGCAAGCTCCTGATGTTCCGGGATTCCTTTGGTGCGGCGCTCATCCCCTATCTCTCGGAGAACTTCCAGACTGCACGGTATTCCCGTGCGAGACCGAACCCACTGTTTCAGGCGGATGGAGGGCAATTTGATGAGGTCGTGCTGGAGATCGTGGAGCGGAATATTGCATGGCTGCAAAAGGAAGCCCCGCTGCACGCTGCCCCGGAGGCTGCTGCGCCTGCGGCAGACGGTATCTGCGAAGCGGCGCTCTTTACCGGTCAGAACGGCAATTGGCTGCATCTCTACGGTACAGCGGAGCTGCCTGCGGACACAAAAACAGCGCCACATTACTATGTGACGCTGCATTTTCCGGATGGGGAACGCACCTATCTGGCGTACAATTGCTATGAAGCGGATCTCCTCGGGGATGACACAGTGCGGGACAACGGCTTTTCGCTCTATCTCCCCGCCGAAACGGTTGGCACAGAGCCGATCGCTGTGACACTGACAGTGGAAACGGAGCAAGCCGTGCAGTCCTGCGACCTCGGCTCCGTATATGCCGAATAGCTTACAGCGGCTTCTCGAAATACACCATATCCACAAGCTGCCGTCCGGCTTCAAAGATCGGGTGGTCATAGTGTTCCGTGAAGAAATCCTTCACCCGATAGACCTCCCGGAACCCGCATTTCTCATAGAACGGTACCGTCAGAGGACTGTCGCCGGTGCCGACCCGCAGTGTGCGGAAACGATCTCTGTAGCGCTCCTCCATGCGCATGATCATCTGCCTGCCATAGCCATGATGCTGATAGTCCGGCGATACGGCAAGGTTCTTGATTTCAAGGACGCCGTTTCCTTCATCGGTGACAACGCACACCGCTCTGACATCGCCGTCAGAGAGCGCATACATCGTTCCCCGTTCCAAGTACCGGTCGATCATGCTCTCCTGCTCATCGGCAAGGAGCAGCAGATCGAGGTAGGCTTTTTTATCATGCGTAATTTCAAGCAGCTCCAATGTGATCACCCTATCTGAATGCTTTCAGGATCCTTTGCAGCTCCTCCAGTTCGGCAGGGGAGGGGGTATATTCCCCGTAGCGGATCCGGTAGTATAATTCCGTCATATGTTTCGTCAGCGCAGGATCCGGGATGCCGCCAGCCGCCTCTAAAATTCGGGCAGGCACGGCGCTTCCGGGATATTCTGCGCCTCTTTTTTTGATCTCCAGCAGCCATACGGCATAGCCGGCACGGTATTTTTCCCTTGGCTCCTTGGTATGCTTATACCGCCGGCGTGCCTCCTTCAACGGATCCCGTGCACGTTTCAGGGAGACCGGACGGGCTTCGATCAGCTCCACGTTGTCCGTGTATTCCGGATGCTCCTCCGGTACAGGCTCCGGCGCTTTGAGCGAGAGCAGATGCCGCAAGGTATGCATGGCGCCGCTGACGATCTGCCGCAGAAATTCCAGAAATTCCCGCCGGAACCGCCATAGCAGCACCACGACCGCCAGCAGGACGATGCCTTCGATCACATAGCCGATCCACATGGATCCGCCCTGCGCAGCTCCGGTATCCTGCTCCTGTTGTGCATCCTCGATACGGTAGACTTCGCCCTGTAACATCAGCGCTGTGATATACCGTGCAAGCCGTTTCAGATAGTCGATCAGAGCGGCGCCGACCTTGAACAGCAGTTCCATCAGTGCCTGTCC
The DNA here is from genome assembly GCA_024684395.1 of Oscillospiraceae bacterium. Lineage (GTDB taxonomy): Bacteria > Bacillota > Clostridia > Oscillospirales > Ruminococcaceae > UBA3855. The sequence continues at coordinate 18,331 of JAIKWY010000208.1, read as the reverse complement.
GCCGAATACCATTGCGCCGCTGACAGCGAGAAAACCGCCGATGAGCAGCGTGTTATAGCCATAGAAACCACCGGGGACGTCTCTGCCCTCGGTCGTTTTATGCAGCCGCAGAAAGCTGTGCATGGCGGTGAAGGCAGCTGCCGTACCGCTGAACATGCAGAAGGCGGGGATCGTCAGCGGCTTGCTGCCCTGTAACTTGCAGAGCAGAATGCCGACGAACCATGCCGCCGCTATCAGAATGAAGGCATACGCCGAGAGCAGCTGCTCCGGCGGGAACCGGAAGATCTCCCAAGCGATCAGGTAGGTCGCCCCGGCGATCACACCGCAGACGATCGCCCCTGCCAATGTCAGAAAGCTATGCGCCGCAAACCAGACGCCGACACCGATCAGCGCCGCTGCCCCTCGAGCCAGGATCCCGGCAAGCAGCAAGGAGCGCCGTTCGAGCGGGAATCCGTAGCGCCGGTGCAGCCATGCAACGCAGCCAAGCCCAAGACTGCCGCCCGTCAGGGCGAATGCAGCCCACCACGGCCATCCGACCCACGTACCGAACCAGTACCAGAGCGGAAACGCGCCAAGCAGCACGCAAAGTCCGGCGGCAAGCTGCAAAAATGTGTTTCGGTTCACAGTCTGCCTCCTTTCTATGCGGTGATGACCTCGGCGCCGGGGCATCGTTCACAGATGCGCCGCACATCCTCGCTCTCATAGGGGGCAAGGACGATCACATGCGTATCCGGCGGGATCTCCACAGCGCTGCTCAGCGGCTGCTCCGGCAGGATATCCAGCGCTGCAAGATTCTGCAACAGCTGATGATAATACCCCGGCGAACATCCCGGCAGCGTTGCCAGCCGGTCGCCGTGAACGGTGCAGTTGCTTTGCACGGAGAAGACCTCGCCACGCTCCGTCAGCAGCCGGAACAGTCCCGCTGCCATGCGTATGGTTCGCTCGGCGGTCTCCTCGCTCGCAAAACGCCTGCCAAATTCCTCGATCTGCGCCGTAAAGCACACACAGATGCGCCGTTCCTGCACATGTTCTTCCGTCCGCACCATGAACTGTCCGGTGCGGGCGCTCGTTTTCCAGTCCATGCGGCGCAGTGCTTCTCTGCCGGTGTAGGGACGTGTGCCGCTGACGGTCACGGGATCGGTCAGCAGGCTGCGTGGCACGATCAGCTCCCCGAAGGCGATGCGCCTTGACAGCTCACCAAGCTCCACCTCGTTACATGCCGGCAGCACCGTGAGCGATTCGCCGAGATCGTCCGCCGGTGCGGAGAGCCTTGCCGTGCCGAGCAGATCGGAGGTCATGAGCCGCACACTCTCCACACGGAACTCGCCCCGCTGCGTACAGGTGATATGCCAGCGCCGCTCGATACGGCTGTACGGACGCAGATAGAACAGGCTCGACACAAAGCGGGTATTCCCGGTCACAACGGAATGTGTGCCGGCGAATGACAGATGCTTTGGAACAGCGTATTCCGATTTGAGCCACGGCAGGGGAAGGAGCCCGTTGTTCTCGATCTCCTCGATCAGATCGACGGTATCGCCTTCATCGACTTCCTCCCGGTCAAAATAGCACCGGTAATGGATATGCTTCAGTCCGAATCGTGTGTACAGCATGAGCTGCAATGCATACAGCGCAAAAAACAGCAGCAGACAGCCTAAAAACAGGATCATGATTCCGTCGGGACTTCCGTCTCTTCTATCATGCGGAGCGAAGCCTCATGCTTGAAGTCCATCTTCTGGAGCGAAGCGCCGCCCTTCATGATGAGACGGTGCGCCATGACCTCGGCAGCGACTGCCATGATGTCCTCCGGGATAACATAGTCACGCCCCTGCATCGCAGCCCATGCCTTGGCGGTCTTCTGGATCGCCTGCACGCCACGGGTGGACAGCCCGACCTGCACCGTTCTGTCCTTGCGGGTCTTGTTGGCGAGCGCCAGCAGATATTCCAGCATCGCATCCGAGACAAATACCTGCTCACAGGCAGCTCTTGCTTTCATAAGCTGCTCCGGGGTGCAGACAGCCTCCGTGACAGGACGGCTTGCGCCGAGCAAAATCTCCTTCTCCGCATCATGCTCCGGATAGCCTAAATGCAGGCACAGCAGGAACCGGTCAAGCTGCGCCTCGGGCAGGGGATAGGTGCCGGAGGTCTCCACGGGATTCTGCGTGGCGATGACGAAGAACGGCTCGTCGAGGATATGCGTATTGCCGTCGATCGTGACCTGATGCTCCTCCATGCATTCGAGCAGCGCCGACTGTGTGCGGGGCGTGGTACGGTTGATCTCATCGGCAAGCAGAATGTTCGTGAAGACAGCACCCGGACGGAAGACAAATTCCCCGGTCTTCTGGTCAAAGAAATAGATGCCCGTCACATCGGAAGGCAGCAGATCCGGCGTAAACTGGATGCGCCGGGTATTCAGACCGAGACTTGCTGCCAGCGCTCTTGCAAGCGTGGTCTTGCCGGTGCCGGGGATGTCATCGAGCAGGATATGCCCGCCTGCCAAAAGCGCAGCGATCACCCGGTCGAGGACATCGTCCTTCCCGACGATCGAGCGCTGCATACTGGTGCGCAGGGCAGCGGCAAATTCCGTAACTGGTGTCATATCAGCCATAGTAATTCCTTTCTATAGACAGAACTCCCCCAGGCGGGGGAGCTGCTGTAAATTGTTAGTCAACGAGCACCGGATTCTCATCCACGATCCACGGCAGACCGTACTGGTTGAGCATATCCATATACGGATCTGGATCAAATTCCTCCACATTGAACACGCCTGCGCCCTTCCAGACACCGGAAGCCACGAGCGCCGTGCCGATCATGGCAGGAACGCCTGTCGTGTAGGAAACAGCCTGAGCGCCGGTCTCCTTGTAGCATTCCTGATGGTCGCAGATGTTGTAGATATAGACGGACTTCTCCTTGCCGTCCTTCACGCCGGTGAAAATGCAGCCGATATTGGTCTTGCCGACGGTTCTCGGACCGAGGGAAGCCGGATCGGGCAGCAGTGCCTTCAGGAACTTGATCGGTACGATCTCATGCCCCTCGAACTCGACCGGGGTCGTGCCGAGCATCCCGACATTCTGGAGGCAGTTCATGTGCATGAGATAGCTTTGGCCGAAGGTCATGAAGAAGCGGATGCGCTTCACGCCGGGAATGTTCTTGGCAAGGCTCTCGATCTCCTCATGATGCAGGAGGTACATGTCCTTCATGCCAACGCCTTCAAAGTTGAACTCCCGCTTGATCTCCATCGGCTTGGTTTCCACCCAGTGACCGTCCTCCCAGTAGGAGCCGTTGGCGGAAACTTCACGGAGGTTGATCTCCGGGTTGAAGTTGGTCGCAAACGGATAGCCGTGGTCGCCGCCGTTGCAGTCGAGGATGTCGATGTAGTGGATCTCATCGAAATAGTGTTTGAGCGCATAAGCCGTGTAGACGGAGGTCACGCCCGGGTCAAAGCCCGTGCCGAGCAGCGCCGTCAGACCGGCAGCCTTGAACTTGTCCTGATATGCCCACTGCCAGGAATAGTCGAAGTATGCCGTGAAGCCCTTCTCCTTGCAGCGCTTCTCATAGATGGCACGCCACTCCGGATCGTCGGTGTCCTCCGCCTCATAGTTGGCGGTATCGACATAGTTGGCATTGCACGCAAGACATGCATCCATGATGGTCAGATCCTGGTAGGGGAGTGCCACGTTCAGGACGGTGTGCGGCTGGAACTTCTTCATCAGCGCCGTCAGGGAGTCAAAGCTGTCCGCATCCACGGTCGCCGTGGTGAGGATGGCTTTGGTCTTGGGACGCAGCTTCTCCGCAAGGGCATCGCACTTGGAGATGGTGCGGGAAGCGATGCAGATCTCCGTAAATACGGGATTCTGGCAGCATTTGTGGATGGCAACGGTAGCAACACCGCCGCAGCCGATAACGAGTAATTTCATGATAGGTTCCTCCTTAAAGAATATTTTTGATTTCATCGTTGTATTTTGTTTCGCCAGCTTTGTAGAGCCGCCAAACGCTCTCAATAAAGTAGTGTATTTTTCGTCTCCAATTATTGGGGTATAGTTCTATTATTTTTTGAACCATTGTAGGTTGATACACGATAAATGAAGTTGCATACTGGCTTCTCAAGCTTGCATTAGTGCAAATTCTGAATTTCGGATCTTTAACCAAGAACTCAAATATTACCTTTTTTAGCTCTTCTTCTTTCTGTATTGCAAGTGCAAGTTGTTCATCCTCATGTTTTAGATAGTCTTCTTCGGTTGGATAAACTAATTGGTGTAATGCATCTGAGGGTTCTTCGTATGCATACACAGTTTCCCCCGATTCATTTGTGCTTTCCATCCAATCGTCAGTAACTTCTATGCAAAAGCAACGCCCATATTCCAATACTCCGCATAGCACTAACAAATATGGTTCTTTAAATCGAGCATCATTTTGTAGATTAGTATTGTACTCACAGATTTTTTGTTTAATATCTTCGAGATTAAGAGTGGCTAAATCATAGTCATCGGTTGCAAGCGAAACTTCAGAAATAAGATAGTCATTAACGTCATGATAGTAGTATGTATAAAGCAGAACAGTGTATTTGATGGATTTTAAAAAAGGCAAAAACTCATCAATGTTTTGGTCTAAAACAATAAATGCTTTTTTATGTGAGTCTATATCAGATGCTTTAGCGGAGATAATGCCATGTTGTGTGCAAATAGCAAGAAGGCTTGCTTCATCTGGTATAACTTGCTTCATATCATCACCCCCAATGATTATTTATGACTGTAAATGCTAAGCCCTCAGATCATCCGCCTCCGTATCCTGGTCCTCAAACACAACATGGATATTTTTCGCCAGATCCTTATGTGCGAGGATTTCGAGCCGGTTCATATCGCCGAGATCCAGCGAGTTCCAGTCGAAGCTGTCGATATCCGGTACCTCCACCGTTCCGGTGATAAAGGTCGTGATGCGGAACAGCCAGACGCCGGCGGCATTCTTTGTGTTGATGAGTGCAGGCATCTCAAAGGAAATGCGAAGCGTACCGTTTTCTGCATGAAACCCGCTGACATCAAAATACTCGGAATCCTGTACCTCTGCCCATGCGATCGTGTCAACAGCAGCCTGGTCGATGCGCCCGATCCTGCGGAGCGCATCCTTGATGTGCGCAAGATCGTGTTCGATATAGCCGCCGATGATCTCCCAGAGAAAATCTTCGCCGATCACATCAAGCAGATCTTCATTGCTCTGAATGTCCATGCTCAGATCCTCCGTTCCTCTTCTTCAAGCAGATCCTCCACATACTTCGGAAGCATGAATGCGCCCGTATGCAGATTGGTCGTGTAGTACCATGTTTTCAGCCCACGTTCACGCCAGCGCTGTGCGTTGAGATCCCGGAGCGGGTGGTACTTCTTGGAAGCAAAGCCGAACAGCCAGTAGCCGGACGGACAGGTCGGGATGTGTGCCTGATATACACGGCTGATGGGGAAGCTCTTGTACGCCTTCCGGTGCATCGCACGGCAGGCATCCTCATCCTCATCAAAGAAGGGGGAACCGTGCTGGTAGACCATGATGCCGTCTTCGTGCAGCGCCTTGTAGCAGCTCCCGTAGAACTCCTTCGTGAACAGTCCCGCCGTATGTCCGAGCGGGTCGGTGGAGTCGTTGATGATGAGGTCGTACTCGTCCTGCTTGCCGCGCAGGAACCGCAGACCGTCACGGTAATGCAACTTCACACGGGGATCGTCAAGCCCCCTGGCGTTGTCGGGGAAGAACTCCTGACAGACCTTGACAAAGAGCTCATCCGGCTCTACCACGTCGATCTCCTCGATCTCCTTGTAGTAGGACAGCTCACGGGCAACGCCGCCGTCACCGCCGCCGATGACCAGCACCTTGCGGACATTCGGATGCACCGCCATCGGCACATGCACGATCATCTCGTCATAGGTGAACTCGTCCTTCTCGGAGAAGATGACCGAGCCATCCGAGGTCAGGAAGCGCCCGAATTCCTCGGATTCAAACACGTCGATGCGTTGGAAATCGCTTTGCCCCGAAAAGAGCTGCTTTTCCACACGGATCGACATTTTTACATTATGGGTGTGCATTTCAGAGAACCAGAAGTCCATTACACATCCTCCTTATTTTCCATAATAGACCTGCGCTTTGCCCTGCGCACTCTGCCACGTGCCTGATGGTCGTAATTCATCCGCCGCCAGGTCTTGCGCCAGAGCGCATCGGTCGGGCGGGGCGTTTCGAGACAGAGCGCCAGCTGCGGGGATCCCGGGCGATGCGCACAGTAGGGACAATCCGGGTCGCCGCAGTTTTTCTCGAGCCAGATATTGCAGGAAAGGCAGCATTTCGCATCGTAGCGGTCGTAGTGGAACACGTTCTGATTTTCGCAGATCGGACACAGTGCCCTGTAGAAGAAGCCGTACTGCTCCAGATGCCGCATTTTGTGGAGAAACTGCCGTTTTTTCACTCGTCTGTTCATAGATCACCAGCTGCAATGGCAGCGTTGTCAGATATCCTTGCCTGTCGCAGCGTCGATAAAGACCTTCCGGTCAGCGTCAAATTCCAGATCCGCCCCCACCGGGAGCTGATGGATCTTCAGCACTGCCGGTTCCAGCTCCACGAGCCGGTCAAAATCGACCACAACGCTGTTGGCGGGATCGTCGAGGTATTCCTGTGTATCGGAATCGCCGATGGCACGCCAGCCGTTGTCTGCCGGGTTAGCGCTCTCCTCACGGAACAGCCATTTCAGCGTGGACTTGCCGTCAAGGAGCGACCGTGTCACGATACAGCCGCCGAGATGATGTGTTGTAAGCGGCTTCTTGTCCTTCTTTCTGCCGAATAATCCCATGCTCGTCTCCTTTACAGCAGCACATTCAGCCGCTCCAGTGTCCCGTCCTCCGGCCCCTGCATGGAGCAGCCCTTTTCCTTTGCAAACAGGATATAATCCACGATCTCCTCCGTCACCATCTCACCCGGTGCCAGGATAGGGATACCCGGCGGATAGCACATGACGAACTCGCCGCAGATGCGCCCCGGTGTCTCCCGGATAGGAATGAGCGCCTTCTCGGAATAGAACGCCTTCTGCGGGGTCGCCGCCACGATGGGCGTGATATACTCCGCATTGTGCAGGCGGGAGACAGGCTTGGAATAGAGCCGCTTGATGTCCTCGAGTGCGCCCACAAGCCGCTCGATGTCCTGTATCCTGTCGCCGATGGAGATATAGGCAAGGATATTGCCGATGTCGCCGAACTCGATCTGGATGTCATACTCATCCCGCAGCAGGTCATAGACCTCGATACCGGTCAGACCGATGTCACGGGTATAGACCGAGAGCTTCGTCACATCATAATCATAGATGCTCGACCCGTTCACCAGATCCTTGCCGTAGGCATAATAGCCGCCGATGGAGTTGATCTCTTCACGGGCATATTCCGCCATCTGACGGACTTTTTCAAAGCTCTCCCTGCCACGGAGCGCCAGGTTCCGGCGGGAAATGTCAAGGCTCGACAGCAGCAGATAGGACGCACTTGTCGTCTGCGTCAGGTTGATGACCTGCTCAACATAGCGGGTGTTGACGTTCTCACTCAGCAGCAGCAGACTGCTCTGTGTCAGGCTGCCGCCGGATTTGTGCATGGAGATGGCAGACATGTCCGCACCGGCTTCCATCGCCGAGACGGGCAGCCCTTCATGGAACGAGAGATGCGTTCCGTGCGCTTCATCAACCAGCACCATCATGCCGTGCTCATGCGCCAGCTTCACGATGCCCCGCAGGTCGGAGCAGATGCCGTAATACGTCGGATTGTTGACAAAGACTGCCGTTGCTTCCGGATGCATGAGGATCGCCTTTTCCACATCCGCCAGCTCCATGCCGAGGGCGATGCCAATGTGCGCATCCACATCCGGATTGACATAGACTGGCTCTGCACCGCAGAGCACCAGGGCATTGATGGCGCTCCGGTGAACGTTTCGCGGCATGATGATCTTGTCGCCGAGCTTGCAGGCAGTGAGCACCATCGACTGCACCGCAGAGGTCGTGCCGCCCACCATAAAATAGGCATGTGACGCACCGAATGCCTCCGCAGCGAGCTGCTCTGCCTCCATGATGACGGAGACAGGATGGCAGAGATTATCCAGGGGCTTCATTGAATTGACATCGAGCCCCACACACTGTTCACCCAGCAGCTTGACAAGCTCCGGATTGCCTCTGCCACGCTTATGACCTGGCACATCAAACGGTACAACACGCTGCCGCCGGAAGCGTTCAAGCGCTTCATAGACGGGCGCAGATTTCTGCTTTTCGAGATTCATGGCGACCTTCCTCTGTCATAAAATAAGCGGACAAAGCCCTGAAAGGCTTCATCCGCAGAATTTTGCTATTCCAGCATATACGCATCCCGGACATTCAGGAGAGGGGATGCATTCCGGACTTCTGCCGATTCTTATTGACCTTTTCACAAGTTTGATTATAAAGTCATCATCTTATAAAACAGTGAGCGCACGCTCTATCAATAATGCAGCAAAAATGCCGCTGTATCGGCTTTCGACCCGCCTGTCCGTATGGGCTGAGCTTTTCCGGTAGAAAAGCGGTCGTAAGATTTGTGGATCATGCCCCACAGAACAAAGTTATTATAGCATATTTTTGTGGATTTGTCAAGAGCCAAGCCCGAAAATTGATTTCCTTGACTTTTTTGATTTTTCCCTTGCATTTCCTGCCGGATTGTGGTATAATGAAAATTATGAAACTTACACATCATTAAAAAGGAGTTTGGATCAATATGGATACATCTTATTTCCCGATCCGCATAGAACTGCATATTGTTCTGGCGTTGCTTGCATTTCTGGTGTTTGGTCTGCAATTCATCCGTTATCACAAGAGCCACCACCTCATTCTGGCGATCGCACTGCCGTGTACGCTGCTGCCGTATCTGTTTGACAGCAAGGCGGTGTTCTATGCGATCGGCATTGGCGAGCTGGTCGCACTTGCACTGGCACTGGTGCTGTCGCAGACCCTCGACAAGGATAAGGAGCCTGTCAAGGAGATCCAGGAGAAACAGACGCCGGAGGATGAGGCATGAAGATCGTCATCCCGGACTGGAGTACCATGTCTGCGGTGAATATGGGGTTTTCCGTCTTTGAGGAATTTGGCGAGGTCATCTGCTGCGGCTCCACGAAGCCGGAGGAGGCTGCCGAGAAGATCGGAGATGCCGAGATCGTCCTCGTCAACAAGACGCCCATCACAGCCGAGGTCATGGACAAATGTCCGGATCTGCGGTATATCGGTCTGTTTGCTACCGGCTATAACAATATCGACATCCCGGCAGCTACGGCGCACGGCATCACCGTGTGCAATGCCGGTTCCTATTCCACACAGGCAGTGATCCAGCATACCTTTGCGCTGCTGCTGAGCCTTGCCGGAAATCTGCCGCAGTATGAAAAGGCAGTTGCAGGCGGCGAATGGGAGCGCAGCGCCACATTTTCCTACTTCCCGTATCCGGTGCATGAGCTGTACGGCAAGACGATGTCGATCATCGGCTACGGCAGCATCGGGCAGGGCGTGGCAAAGGTGGCAGATGCCTTCGGGATGAACGTGCTGGTACACACCCGCAGCATCCCCAAGGATTGTCCATACGAGCTTGTCAGCAGGGAAGAAGCGTTCCGCCGTGCGGATGTGCTGAGCGTTCACTGTCCGCTGACAGAGCAGACAGCACAGCTCCTCTGCAAGGAAACGCTTGCGCTGATGAAGCCGTCTGCCTATGTGCTCAACACCGCAAGAGGCGGCATCGCTGACGAACAGGCTGTGGCAGATGCCCTGAACGAAGGCAGGATCGCCGGCTACGGCACGGATGTGCTCGTCAGAGAGCCGATGGATCCCGCAACGCCATTGAAAACGGCAAAGAACTGCATCATCACGCCGCATATTGCCTGGTCTGCCCTTGAGACGAGAGATCGCCTTGTGGGCATTGTTGCCGGCAATCTGCGGAATTATCTGGAAGGTCATCCGACCAATCAAGTCAACTGACAGAGAGGTTAGCTCCATGATTGATATCAGAAACAAAAAACGTATTGTCATCAAGCTCGGCACATCGACGCTTGCCCACAAGACCGGCAAGCTCAACATCCGCCGCATGACGAATCTCACCAGAGTGCTCGCCGACATCCAGAATGCCGGGCACGAGGTGATCCTTGTATCCTCCGGTGCCGTGGGTCTCGGCGTAGGCAAGCTGAATCTCCCGGAACGCCCGAAGGAGACGCCCCTCAAGCAGGCGGCAGCGGCAGTCGGTCAGTGCGAGCTGATGCATATCTATGACGAGATGTTCTCGAAATACAGCATCACCGTTGCACAGATCCTGCTGACCAAGACGATCATTTCCAGCCCGGACAGAGTGGACAATGTCCGCAATGCCATTGATGCACTGACAAGAGTCAACTGCATCCCGATCGTAAACGAGAATGACACGGTCGCCATTGATGAGCTCGAACTCGAGATCGGCGAGAATGACTCGCTGTCTGCTGTTGTGGCATCCATCGCCGGTGCGGAAGCGCTCATCATCCTGTCCGACATCGACGGTCTGTATGACTCCGATCCCCGTCAGAACCCGGATGCGAAGATCATCCCGGTCGTGGAGACGATCGACGGCTATATCGAAAAGATCGCAGGCGGTGCCGGCAGCGGACTTGGCTCCGGCGGCATGGCGACCAAGATCAATGCCGCACGCATCGCCACCGCCGCAGGCGTGGACATGGTGATCATGAACGGCAAGAACCCCGAGGATCTCTACCGTCTCTTTGACGGCGAGCAGCTCGGAACATATTTCCCGGCAATCAGAAAGGAAGGCTGAGCATGAACTATATGGAGACCTTAGGCGAGAAAGCAAAGATCGCCAGCCGTGCTGCTGCGGCAGCCGGTACCGAGAAGAAGAACGAAGCCCTGAAAGCGATCTCCGATGCGCTGCTCGACAACATCGGACGTATCATGGCGGCTAATTCCAAGGATATGGAAGCGGCACAGGCAAACGGCATGTCCGCAGCGATGCAGGACAGACTGCGCCTTGACGAAAAGCGCATCACTGCCATTGCAGCAGCCGTCCTGAAGGTCGTTGCGCTGCCCGATCCGATCGGTGAGGAGACCGGCGGCTGGCTGCGTCCGAATGGTCTGCGCATCCGTCAGGTGCGTGTACCGATGGGCGTTATCGGCATCATCTTCGAGTCCCGTCCGAACGTGACAGTCGATGCTGCCGTTCTTTGCCTGAAAGCCGGCAATGCCGTGATCCTGCGTGGCGGCAAGGAAGCCATCCACTCCAACACCTGTCTCGTGCAGGTGATGCAGGAAGCGCTGGAGGGCGTGTCTCTGCCCCGTGAACTGGTGCAGCTCGTGGAGAAGACCGACCGTGAGACTGTCGCTGACATGATGAAGCTCAACGGCTACCTCGATGTCCTGATCCCCCGTGGCGGTGCCGGTCTGATCCAGGCAGTCGTCAAGCAGGCAACTGTTCCGGTCATCGAGACGGGCGCAGGCAATTGCCATGTCTATGTAGATGCGTCTGCCAAGCTCGATATGGCTGTTGCCATCGCCGACAACGCCAAGACACAACGCCCCTCCGTCTGCAATGCCATTGAGACGCTGCTTGTTCACAAGGATATCGCAGAGGAGTTCATCCCGGCTGTGAAGGCTGCCTTTGACAAGCACAATGTGCTGATCCACGGCGATGAGACCGTGCAAAAGATCCTCGGTGAGTGTGTCGTTCCTGTCACGGAGGATGATTATTATAAGGAATATGGCGATTATGAGATCGCCATGCACGTTGTGGACAGCACCGAAGAAGCTGTCGCACACATTCTGAAATACTCGACGCACCATTCTGAGTGCATCGTCACCGAGTCGATGGAGAATGCGGCATATTTCCAGAATACTGTCGATTCTGCGGCAGTCTATGTCAATGCTTCCACCCGCTTTACGGATGGTGAGGAGTTCGGCTTTGGTGCGGAGATCGGTATCTCCACCCAGAAGCTCCATGCCCGTGGACCGATGGGCCTTCTGGCACTGACCACGACACAATACCGTATCACCGGTACAGGACAGACCCGGTAAGTAAAGATTTCGTGCCCTGTGATGCGCACAGAGGGAGCAAAGCATGAGTAAAGAACTTGACGCACTGTACAGCAACCTGCTGAAGGAGATCTCCGAACAGGAAAAGAGACTGCCGGAGCCGCCTCCTGTCAGCGAGGATGCACAGCGGCGTGCTGAACAGATCGCACAGGATGTGGAGGATGACGGAAGCTGGCAGATCCCGCCCGAGGAGCCGAAGCCCGTCCGTCCGAAGCCGCTCCATGCGCCTGTCATCGTGCCGCCGCCGATCTCACATTTTACAGACGAACCGTCCCAGAATCCCGCTGTCCGGATGCGTGACCGCCTGGAGGAGGATGCCCTTCCCAAGCCGGATACGACCCGGAAGCCTACACAGATCAGATCCGCCGGGAGCAGCCCTGCTTCCGGCAAGAAAAAGCGCCGCCGTGCCGATCCCGGCATCACGGATGTGCGCAAGCAGATCCAGGTCAAATCGACCGGAGCTGCAACAGGTCCCGCTGCACCCGCCATGCCGGAGAAAAAGCGTACCGTTCCACGGATCCGCATCCCGGATGAACTGCCGCCGGATATCCCTCGTGTGATCCCCGGTCAGAACGATCTTCCGGAGGATCTGGACATGCTGCTCGAAGTCGCATCCCGGAAGGCGGAGCCCACCACTGCAGCGATCCCGACCGGTCGTGATGCACAGGTGCGCTCCCGTGCGGAGCAGATCAAGGAGCAGATGCGCCGCCGTTCCGAGGAATCGGATGGCGTGGCTGTCCCCGCATCCGATGACATGCAGGAGCCGATCCGAGTGCCGAGCCGCACGGTGGAACACATCCCGCCGGAGATGCTGATCAAGAAACCCACGCCGCCCGCACCGGCGCCGTCTGAGGACGAAGCCTCCGGCAAGGGCAGCTTCTTCTCGAAGGTCAAGGTCTTCATGACGGATTTTCTGGATCTGCATGATGACGATGAAGAGGAAGAGGAACCCAAGCCCAGACGCCCCAAGAAAAAGGCAGCTGTGACAGCAGGGGAGAAGCCCGAAACCAAGCCCGAGGCTGATGAGCCAAAAAAGAAGGCAGTTCCTGCTTTTCTGAATGCCTTCCGCAAGAAGCGCAAGGACGGCGAGGATACGTCTGACAATGGATCCGGCGCTTCCACGGACTGGCGCAACCTTGTCAGCAAGCCTGGCAACCCGCTGAAAAAACAGCCTGTCCTTGCAGAGGAGGTGCCGCTCGCACCGTTGGCGCCGGAGCCTGCACCGACAGCGGAAACGCCTGATGATGCGCTGGAAAGAGCCTACAACGAGCTCGAAATGGCTGAGACGGACACGCCCCTTGCAGAGGATAAGCCGCAGATCCCGGATGAGATCATTGCACTGCTCCGTGTACCGGGGCTCGATGTGCCGCCGTCACAGCAGGAGAACCGGAGAATGTTCTCGGCGGAGGATTTCCTGCAAAACGATCCGCTTTCCGAGCCTGCACATGTGGAAACGCCTGTAGCCGAGGAAGAAAGCGAAGATCAGGCTGCCGTTGCAGCAGATGTCTTTCGGGAACCTGAATCAGACATAGCTTCGGAGGAAGCTGCCCCTACGGAAGCGCCTGCTCCGGAAGCAGCGTCCGTCCCCGAGGAACCGCCTGCCCCCGTGGCGCCTGCGCCGGTCAAAAAGCCGAAAAAAGAGCGCCGTCTCCGGAATCTGATGTCATATGACGATGACGAGCCGGAAGAACCGGAACCGGAACTGCAACCGGAGCCTGAGCCTGAACCCGAGATAGCGCCCGAAACGCCCCCGGCACCCGGACGCGAGCCTGCGCCGGCACCGATAGAGACGGAGGAAACACCGGATCTTCCGGAACCAGAGCTCCCGGAAGAGGCACCCGAAGAGGAAACGTCTTACGAATCTGAGAAAGCGGAAGAACCGGCAGCATCCGAGGGGATCGCATCGGTTTTTCGTGATGCGCTCGACGAGAGTCCCGATGAACTGGAAGAAATGAAGGCAGAGCCGCTGCCTGAAATGGGAAAGTTCAAGGTACAGTTTTTGCGCCGCCACTGGTATTTTGTAGCGGGCATCCTGTGCTTCATACTGGCACTTGTCGGGCTTGTGACATGCATCGGATGGGTCATCGGCAAGACCCGCAGCTTCTTTGGAAGCTCCGTACTTCGTGAAAGTCTGGTCGAGGTGCTGTATCCTGTGGCGGTGGTCGATCTGCCGGCATTTGAAACTACAGCCGACCTGAGTTCTGAATCGCTGCTCTCCGCTGCGATGGTCGATATTCTGATGTATGACGACCTGAGCGGCTATCCGGTGAGCTTTGATGTTATCTCGATCCCTGCCAACGATGTCCTCGCTCGTGCGCAGCTGCGCTTCGGTACGGATTTCACAACGGAGTTCAGCACGCTGCACGCAGCAGGGGAGACGTTCTATTATGACAGTGCGAGCGGCTGCTACAATGTTCCCGCAGCGCCGTCGATCTTCTCCTATTCGCCGGACATCACGGACATCTCCCGCAGCGGCGATACCTATACCGTCACCGTGCGCTATGTCAGCGAAAAGGCAAGCTGGCAGCAGCGTTCGGATAACTTTACCAATGACAATGCAAAGACCATGCAGGTGACTTTGCAGCAGGAAGATAAAAACTACCGCATCGTGCGGATCGCAAATGTCAGTGAAGGAGGCAAAGAATCATGAGGATCCTGATTGCCGGACTCGGTCTGATCGGCGGCTCCATCGCCAAGGCGCTCCATGCCTATACCGAGCATAGTGTGGACGGCTGGAACCGTACCCGCAGTGTTGCAAAGAGGGCACAGGAGGAGCAGGTGATCGACGCCATCGCCACAGATGACTGCTCCGGCTATGACATGATCATCGTCTGCCTCTATCCGTCCCATATCCGTCAGTGGATGCATGAGCACGTCGGGAGCATGAGCGAAGGCACCATCGTCATTGACGTCAGCGGCGTCAAGACGGATCTGCCGGACGAAATGGACAAGCTCTGTGAGCCGTATGGCGTGCATTACCTTTCCTGCCACCCGATGGCGGGCAAGGAGCGTGCCGGATATGATGTTTCGGACGAAGATCTCTACCAGGGCGCCAATTTCATCATGACGCCGACCGAAAAGACGCCCAAACAGGTGATCGCACAGGTCAAGAACCTGGCACATCAGATCGGCTTCCGCAAGTTCGTCATCACGACGCCGGAAATGCACGACCGGATGATCGCCTACACCTCGCAGCTGGCGCATGTGGTCTCCTCCAGCTATGTGGAGAGTCCCGTGATCGAGCTCGAGAGCGGTTTCTCCGGCGGCAGCTTCCACGATATGACCCGCATCGCCACGATGAACGAGGAGATGTGGACGGGGCTCTTCATGGAGAACCGTGAGAGCCTGCTGACAGAGCTGGAAACGCTGATCGGCAATCTGGAGGAGTACCGGAAGGCGCTTGCCGCCGGCGATGAGCAGCAGGTCTATGACCTGATCCGCAAGGGACGCCTCCGCAAGGAGGAGAACCTCGAAAACCGCCGCAAGTCCCCCTCGACCATAGATCTGCGGGGGAAAAAGCTATAAAACAACGCCCGATTCTCAACAAAAGTTTTGGTTGAATCTTGTGCAAAATATCAAAAATGCAATGTCCCCTTGATTTCATTGCAGCAAAGTGTTATAATTATCATGAGTAATCATTGAAAAAATCAGCCGCACCGCAGGGACTGTACGTGGACAAGCACAGACTGCCGGTTGTTTTCGATGACAAGAAAGGAATGAGAGCATGATACTCACTGGCGCAGATATCGTTGTAGAGACCCTGATCGAGCAGGGTGTCAAGACCGTGTTCGGCTATCCGGGCGGACAGGTCATCAACCTCTATGACGCTCTGTATACTCGTAAAGACAGAATCGAACATGTCCTGACTGCGCACGAACAGGGTGCTGCCCATGCAGCGGACGGCTATGCCCGTGCCAGCGGTGAGGTCGGTGTCTGTATTGCTACCTCCGGACCTGGTGCAACGAACCTGGTCACTGGTATCGCAACTGCATACCTCGACTCCATCCCGCTTGTGGCAATTACCGGTAACGTGCCCAACAGCCTGATCGGCCGTGACAGCTTCCAGGAGGTAGACATCACCGGTGTTACGCTTCCGATCACAAAGCATAACTTCCTGGTGAAGAGCGTAGATAAGCTCGCTGATACCATCCGTGAAGCCTTTGTCATTGCCAAATCCGGCAGACCCGGACCTGTTCTTGTTGATATTCCGAAGGATGTACAAATTGCAAAATGTCCCTATCAGCCTTCTCCGGTCGTTGAAAAGAAGCCGCTCAGACTCGCCAAGGGCGACAAGCTGACGAAGGCTGCCCAGATGATCGCAGAGGCTGAGAAGCCGTACATCTATTTCGGCGGCGGTGCTGTATCCGCTGACATTTCGCATGAGATCATCCGTCTTGCCAACAAGATCGACGCTCCGATCGGCTGCACGATGATGGGGCTCTCCTGCATCCCGGTGAATAACCCCCGTTACCTTGGCATGGAGGGCATGCACGGGCATTATGCATCGAGTGTGGGACAGGATGAGGCTGATCTCATCATTACCATCGGCGCCCGTTTCTCTGACAGAGCGACCGGCAATGTCTCCAAGTATGCCCGTAAGGCAAAGATTATCCATATTGACGGCGACAGTGCTGAGATCAGTAAGAATGTTGCTGTTGAGCTGGGTATTGCCTGCGACATGAAGGACGCGCTGGATCGACTGATCGACCTTGTCAGCGAAAAGAAGCATCCGGCATGGATGGCGCGTATCGCTGAACTCAAGGCGGAGGAAGCCGAGCAGTTCAAGCGTGTGACCGCTACAGACCGTATCACGCCCTATTCTCTTATTATGGAGGCTGCAAAGCGTGCCAATGCGGATACCCCGATCGTAACGGATGTCGGCCAGCACCAGATGTGGGTGGCTCAGTTCTATCCGTTCCAGAATGCGCGCACATTCATTTCGAGCGGCGGTCTGGGTACGATGGGCTTTGGTCTCGGCGCAGCCATCGGTGCTGCAAAGGCAACAGGTAAGCGTACCGTCCTCTTCACGGGTGACGGCAGCTTCGGCATGAACCTCAACGAGCTTGCTACAGCTTCCACGGAGAACGTGCCGGTCGTTATCATCATCATGAATAACCATGTGCTTGGTATGGTACGTCAGTGGCAGACACTGTTCTTTAACAAGCACTACTCCAATACCGATCTGCACGAGAGAAAGACTGATTTCCTGAAGCTGGCTGACGCCTTTGGTATGAAGGGCTACCGCATCAATGAGCTGTCTGAGCTTTCTCCGGTTCTCGATCAGGCATTTGCAGAGCAGGGACCTGTTCTCGTAGAGTGCATGATCGACCAGGATGAGTTTGTTCTCCCGATGCTCCCGCCCGGCGGCTGTATCGAGGATATCATCACCGAGACAGAGGGGGGGGACAAGTAATGGAACAGCGCTATGTCATTGCGATCCTTGTTGACAACGCCCCCGGTATCCTGACCAGAGTGGCCAGCATGTTCAACCGCAGAGGCTTCAACATTGACAGCCTGACCGTATCCGAGACCGAGAATCCGAAGTATTCCCGAATCACGATCTCCCTGACCGGCGACAGAAATATGGCTCGTCAGATCATCAAGCAGCTCCAGAAGCTGTACAATGTCAAGGAAGTAGAGATCATGGAGAAGGATGTCAGCGTGTACCGTGAGCTTGCCCTCATCAAGCTGCGCAATTCTCCCGATACCCGCCAGGAGATCCTCTCCGCGGTAGACATTTTCCGTTCCAAGATCGTCGATTTCTCTCCGGAGACGCTGTGTGTAGAAATCACTGGCGAAACATCGAAGATCGAGGCGTTCATTTCCCTTGTACAGCCTCTTGGCATTCTGGAGATGTGCCGTACCGGCGTGGTTGCGATCGAACGCGGCAGCAATATGCTCAATACGGAGAACGTATAACACCCATTTGCTTACAACAGATTTCCGGGGAAATATCCCCGCCTATCTGCTATAAAATACTTATATGTAAGGAGTTCTTTAACATGGCAGACGCAAGAATTTTCTACAAGCAGGATTGTGATATCCACAAGCTCGACGGCAAGACCGTTGCCATCATCGGCTACGGCTCTCAGGGTCATGCACATGCACTGAACCTGCAGGAGTCCGGTGTCAACGTTGTTGTTGGCCTGTACGAGGGCAGCAAGAGCTCCACACCGGGGTATATCTTCTCATAATCGGGATTGTATCGATCCCGTTTTGCCATTGTACTGTCCTCCGTTTCAGAAATTTGGGGTT
>JAIKWY010000184.1 GCA_024684395.1 Oscillospiraceae bacterium | reverse complement strand
GAAGTAATCTTCCTGCAAATCTTCCCGTGCGATTAGCCCCATTAAATTGAAACAGTCCATGCGCCCTGCCGTCCTCGCAGACACATCGCTCCGCTGCCTGATACTTTTTCACAGAGGATTTCGCCATTTGCAAGCGTAGCTTCAACATGTTAAGCGCATCGTTGTCAATGCTATGCTTGTCCAGATCTGAAATTAGAGCAGCGACATCTTTCTTGCCGAGGCTCTCTACAGATATCCCACGCTCCGTGAGCCACTCCTTTAGTTGTGATACAGAGTTGGGATTTTCCAGACCTGTGAGTGCATAGGCTTTCTCTGTCATAGCCTCCGAGAGTGCCATATCGCAGATGATAGCCTGCTGCACAAGCTCCTTGTCGATCATAACGCCACGGTCATTGATTCTCTGATCCATGTGATAATGATCCCACTCCTGCGGCAGCATCGTGAAATGCTCCAGCCGTTTACGGATACTCCGTTCCGTCTCCACGTCCTGTATGCAGTAGCTTTTGAACAGCTTCCAGTCTTCAGGGGCGTGCTCCGGTAGATTTCGTGTACGCCCGCCGTTGCTTTTAGTCGGCTTGCACGGAATGGAGAAGTAGCGGATCAGACGCTCACCGACAGCATCTTTCTGCTGTGCAGTCTTCAGAGCCTGTGCTGCGGTCGCCAGCTTCAGCGGCAGAGACAACGATGCCGCCCAGACCATCGTGCATTGCCACGAATCCGGTGCAAGATGTTCACCAAGATGCTTTGACAGACAAGTACGTTCAAACTGTGCGTTCCATGCAGATTTGATAATACTATCATCATGTAGTGCAATTATGACCTCCGGTGGAAGTTGTTCACCGCACGCGAGATCCACGCACTGTACCTCATCATCGTCAAAAGCATATGCACAAAGTAAAATGTGAAAATCGCCCTCAACATAACGATGAACTCCACAATTCGGCAAATCCACATCCGAAAATGTCTCTAAATCCAGCGAAAGAGTTCTCATTTTATCCATTGATATGATTTCCCCTTTCTTATATTCGCAATAGTAGGCTGTGTGACATTGAGTTCATCCGCTAACACTTTATCAGGAATACCGCAAAATACTGCAAAACGAACATATATAACATCATTTATGCTCAGCTTTCTCCACCGCTTTCCTTGATAGAACACATCTAATATGTTTTCGGTTCGGCTACCATATTTCAGATTTTCAAGGCGATTATCTGTTGGATCCCCGTTCAGGTGTCTAACCTCCATGCCTTCCGGCGGCTCACCGACAAAAGCCCTCATAACAAGCTGATGCACAGGAACACCGGCTTCACCGTGTCCTAAAACAACATATAGATGACCTGACTGTACCGGACCCGGTCGTAGAATTCGCTCTCTGACAGTTTTCCAGAATTCTTTATGAGTATACCAGTTGACAGAGCGCACTTTTCTCTCAAGACTTTTAACTCGCCCCATATTACTGACCTGATATCTTCCTTCGTAACCCGGCACATCTTTCCATATCTCTTCCATTGACCTCACCACCTTTGTGTATGTACGGGAGGACTTGCCTCCCTTGTTTCAGCTCAGAAAACCCATATCGTCATCGCCGTCAAAGTCGTCATCCTCGCCCTCGACCTCAACGAAGTCGGACGATGCGGACGGTCTGCCGGCAAGACGCTCACCGTGGCGCACGAGCTGGATGTTCTGGAGACCCGCAGCGATGCCCTTGTTGCCGGACGCCGCGAAGCCGTAGAAGTTCACGCTGACATTGCAGTAATCACCGCTGCCGCACTCCATAGGATCCAGGATCGGCTGCACATGGCGGTCAACGATCTGCGGTGCGTCCTTGGATGTGGCGTTGAAGAAGAAGTGACCTGCGTAATTCTCATCATCGGGGCGGTCGATATCGCCATCGTGCATGGGCAGCTTGAGGTTTACGGGGATCTTGCCGTTCCACTTCTTCTCCTTGGCGGCCTCCTTCGCCGCCTCGATCGCCTTCTTGATCTTGGCGAGGGTCGCCTTATCATCCTTGGGGATGAGCAGAGAAACGGAATACTTCTCGTCACCGCCGTTGATGCTGCGCGCCTCCCAGATGTTGGCGAAGCTGATACGGCACGGCACGATGACCTTCGTTGCGGGTGCATTGTTATTGGTTGCCATGATATACCTCCAAAATATAGCCCAGTGTTATTCCTCATCAGGCAGGGCTGAAAACTCCTGATCAGGTGTTGCTGTGAGATCGACAGGCTCTCTCGGGTCGCTTTCCGGTACGAGAGCCAGCTTTCCGGGCGGCTTGGCGACATATGCACCGAGCAGCTCATTGAATTTTTTCTTGCCCATCATCTTTTCAAATTCGGTCAGCGTGATGAGCGTCTGCTTGTAAAGGTCGGTGTAGCCGTTCTGGACAGCGACATCGACTACAGCTTTGGTGTCTGTGAAAACACGCTTGCTGCGTCCCTCGACCACCTTGTAGCCGGGAATGGGTACGCCGTGGTTGATCGCCTCGGAGGAGATGAACGCGAATACTGCTTCGATCCACGAGGATATCCTGTTCAGTGTCGGCAGTATCTCCGCAAGTTCTGCTATGGGAATCAATCCTGGCTGTTTGAAAACGGCTGTCTGTGTATCCGCTTCATAGGGCGCTGTCATATCGCTTTCCTCTGCGGTTTCATCAAAAGCCCCGGCATCAAGATCAAGGAAATCCTCACGGCAGAGCGCCAGTGCTTCATCTTTACACGCCTGACATACAGGTTTGGCTTTACAGAACCTGCACCAGTCGCCGGGGTGCTGTTCGCCCTCGCCCTCGTAGGCAAGTTTGGCAATGGG
>JAIKWY010000014.1 GCA_024684395.1 Oscillospiraceae bacterium | reverse complement strand
CCTGAAATGTAGTTTTTATTCCTCGTCAGGCAGCACTGAAAACTCCTGATCCGGGGCTGATGTGAGATCGACAGGCTCTCTCGGGTCGCTTTCCGGTACGAGAGCCAGCTTTCCGGGCGGCTTGGCGACATATGCACCGAGTAGCTCATTAAACTTTTTCTTGCCCATCATCTTTTCAAATTCCGTCAGCGTGATGAGCGTCTGCTTGTAAAGATCGGTGTAGCCGTTCTGCACGGCAGTATCGACCACCGCCTTGGTGTCTGTGAATATACGCTTGCTGCGTCCCTCGACCACCTTATAGCCGGGAATGGGTACGCCGTGATTGATCGCCTCGGAGGAGACGAACGCGAATACCGCCTCTATCCACGAGGATATCCTGTTCAGTGTCGGCAGTATCTCCGCCAGTTCAGATATCGGGATCAATCCCGGCTGCTTGAATACGGCAGTATTTGTATCCGCTTCATAGGGAGCGGTCATATCACTTTCCTCAGCGGTATCATCAAATGCGCCTGCATCAAGGTCGAGGAAATCCTCGCGGCAGAGCGCCAGTGCTTCATCGGCACAGGCTTTGCATACCGGCTTTGCACGGCAGAAGCGGCACCAGTCGCCGGGATGCTGTTCGCCTTTGCCCTCGAAAGCAAGCAAAGCGGTCGGTTTGATGCTCTCGCCCCAGTCCTCAAGCTCCTGCCTGCGGCATTCAAAGGTGCTGATATTATCAAGACGGGGCTGGATGATGCTCATACGAACGATCTCGATATCATACAAAAAGCCGTAAGCGGCTAAAGCCCCAATCGCATACAGCATCATCTGGCTGTTGTGGTCTGCGTCCACAAACACGCCCTTGCCCGTCTTGAAATCACATACATGAAGCAGACCTCTGCCGTTTTCGTCCTTGCCAATAATAAGCATATCCGCAGTACCAAAGCCGGAAGGAGCAATGTGGCTGTAATCGACACGCTCCTCTACAAAGGCAAGCGGTTCACAGCCGTTCTCCCGCATCTGCTCAATGATGGAAATGACGAATTCGGCATACACGTCGGTGATCTGCTCAATTTCCTCAGTGTCGAACTCCTCGGACTGTGGGCGCTTCACGCGCTCATGCAGATACCTGCGGACCTTGTACTCACAGATCTCATGGGCGAATGTACCTTCTTCGGCATAGACGGAGCTTTCGTTCGGGAAGTTCTCCTGCAACCGGACGGAAGGCGGACAGTGCAGCCACTGCTTGGAACTGGATGCGCTCAGAAGCGCGTGTACATCCGGCATCCGATCACCTCCGGTCAGAGCTGAGACACATCGGTGAGAAATGCCTCGTACTTGTCCTGCGGAATGTCGCTGACCTTTGCTGCGCCATATGATTTCAGCAGGGCGAGAACCTTGTCCTTGTTGGCTCTGTTCTGCTTGATCTTGCCGGTCACGACCTTAATAAGGTCATCGGCAGTCAGTTCCGATGCAGGCTCCTGTTTCTTTGCAGGGGCTTTCTTTTTCGGCTGCTCCTTCGGCTTTTCCTCCGGTTCGGTGTCCCACGGCAGATCATCAGCGGAAAGGATCTCTTCAAATTCATCCGGGTTGATCGTTTCCGGGGCTGTCTCAACCGCAGGCTTCGGCACACCGTTGATTGCCATGTCTGCAAGCTGCTGTGCCATGCCCGGCTCCATTGAATTCAGTAGCTGGATAACACCGCCGAAGATCGTGCCGAGTCCGTCAATCAGCTTCTTTGCATCCACCGGGATTGGCTCCGGCAGATTGTTCTTTTTAGTCTCCGTCATAGATCAGTCCCTCCTCGTCATCGTCATCATTTTCAGGCATCTTATCACTGACACCGCTGTCCCTGCGAAGCTTCTTCCTGAAATCGTCCGGGTAGCGGATCTCGAAGAAAACGCCCTCGTCATCGATTTTCAGGCGGAACACACCGACATCCAGCTCCATATTCGGGAGCATAGCCGATGCCATCGACATGAAGCGGAACATATCCGTAGCGGTCTGTGCGATGTCTCCGGCACGCTTGTCCATTGCCGTTTCAAGTAGCTTCAGGGCATCCGGCTTACCTTCGGACTTGCCGGGATCAGTGGCGGCACCGCTGTTGTAGCGGTTCTTCGGGGTTCTGTTTTCCATAAGCTTTTCCTTTCTGTGCGGCCTTGCGGCCAATGTATTATCACGAGAAGCATCAAGGCCTCTCATATACTGTCGTGGGAGAAGCGATTTGTAAGGGGTCTCAGAAAAATTTTTTTGCCTTTGCCAGTGCATAACGCAGTCTCTCGTTGACCGACATCTTTGCGATGCCCAGCATTTCTGCGATTTCATCCTGTGTCATGCAGTCTCGGTAGTACAGTACAAACACCTCGCGCTGCTTCTCTGTCATATCCGCAAGCATTTCTTCTCTGGTCTCACGGCGTTCCACAGCATCCTGCGGATTCTCGCCCATACGTCCGTCGTACCAGTTGAAGGCTCTGCGGAAAGGGTCTGCCACTGCCAGTTCCATATCGCCGTCCTTATCCCCGTTGTCGGCGCTGTCATAATCTGTAGTATCCTTGCGGCTGCCGGTGCGGTTCATGCTGTTTGCCTCGATGCGGTGATCGCCGATCAGAGTTACTGCAAGGATCCATGGCTGCGCAGCGAGGAATCCATCCGGCAGTTCATAGGTTTCACTGAATGTATCTTTTTCCGAATCTCTCAGCTTGTTGAAGTAATAGGTAAAGCTGCGGCAGTATGGCAGCCAAACAACGGTGCGTCCGGTTCCGTTCTTATAGATTGCAAAGCCATTTCTAAAAAGGGTACAGTCGCTCATATCTGCGATAGGCTCGTCTTCTTCAAAGAGAGTCTTGGGTGTTGGCATCTTCGGCTTCTCACCGAGGTCGAGCATTGAGAGGAGTTCGCTGAGCGTGGTCTGTGCGGTAATCTCCGGCATTACGGTAGTGTTCTGAGCAATATTCATGTTTTCCATAACTGTTCCTTTCTGCAAGGAACACACAGGCGGCAGATGCTCAGACAATATGCCAAACTGGACCAGTGGGCGCACTCTGGCAGCAGATGTCAAAAGGATACAGTTATCCTATCAGCCACACAGGTACTATTCCTGTACTGATCGTTTCTGTATTCCTTTATGAGCATCTGTCCGCCAGTGCGCGCCCTGACTAACAAATGTGTTTTTCTTATCTTCTAAAAAGTTTGATGTGCTTTACTCACTCACATCATCAAAGGTGTCAGCATAACAGTTATCGGTCGTGTCACCGTTTCCTCTGTACTGCCTGAATCCTGTGGCAGTGAAAACCAGAACTGGGATTCCGCACTTCTGTGCTTCTTTGATCTCTGAGGACATTCCACCGCTGATCCGAGGACTTATGATCCAAAGCTGCGTACACTGTCTGAGCAGTGCTTTTCCCATGTCTAAGCCGAGGTTTCTTTCCGCAGTCACATCATCGTTCAGAAACTGCGGAAAATAGAGATGCGGTGCGACAGGGAGAAATCCACGGTACACGGCAAGTGTGCAGGCATCACGGGCGAGCTTGATGTTGGTGTTCAGCTCCTCAGTGCGCTCCGGTTCAGTGTTCAGAATCGGACGGAGCGGCGAGCAGATATAGACGAGTTTATAATTCATAAGTAATGCTCCTTTGGTATAGTGTTGTGGGTATGCTATCAGGCTGCCGCGGCATAAAAATAGCCGGATGCACACAGAGGGATAGTTCATACAGCTATATCTTGCATCAGTTTGTATAGCTATGGCTTGCCCTCACAAGATGTAGTAGCCTGTATGAACATCCGCTTACCGTATGCATCCGGCAGTGGAGGTTTTGAGAAGGCAATCATTCGGCAACCCCCTGAAAAAGTTGCACAAATCGGTGATTTACAGCTTGACATATCGAAGATCCATGCTCATGAGAGATATAATCCGCTTCAGTTCGATTCTCGAAAATCTACGTATTTAAGCCGTTTCTAATGAGCGCCGTTCTCTTTTGTATTCGGGAGCTTGTCTCCCTTACAAGTATTAGTTTATCATATTTTTTCAGGCTTGTAAGCCAACCACAGGGGTTGCCGAATGTTTTGGCTATTTTACGTGCTTTTTGAAAATTGTCAAAAAATGTCCGCCGCAGGCGGACAAAAAATCTATAAAAATGCAGATTCTACGTTTGCGAAAAATCGGTTGTATTTTTATTCTGACAACCAAATGGTTGCCGAAATGCAACGAAAAAATTTTCAATTCGTCATTTTGCACAATAGCAAGAACTATCCCTATACCTCCAAAGGGCATAAAAAAAGACCAGCGGTTCAAAACCGCCGGTCAGGTCAATGCGTATATACTATTGTCCGTCTGCAACTCCATATTTTCTTCTCAATTCTTCCTGCGTCATCGGGTCAAAGTCAACTAAGTCAAATTCAAATTGTCTGCCGTCATTCAGCTTTTTGAAGTGCTGCGCAACAAGAATATCATTGCCGCGCTCAACAGTCATATTACAATCACAGAGCAGGTGCAGATAAACCGGATCAGCTCCATAGCAGCCCAGTCGAAGAACTGCAAGTTCGATCAGTTTCAGACTGACTCCAATATCTAGCTTCAGGGCTATACAGATACCGACAACATGACGCTTCAGCATCATATCCCGTTTCAGCCATTTCTGAAAAGCCTGACGGGATACGCCCAAACGTGAAGCAAGTGTTGTCTGCGATACTCCTATTTCGTCCAGCACCATCTGAAGCGCATCGTTGAATGTACCGTGAAGTGATCCAGCCAGTTCGCCCCAAAGCTGTGCGTTATCCGAAAAGTCTCTGTTTTCTGTCTCATACGATGTATCTCCCGGCTCACTGACAAGTTCAACTGTCTTGTATTTATCATTACCGTTCTTCTTGGTACGAGCCGCAGTTCCGCTTGAGTATTCAAAAGTGGTTTTTCTGCGTCCGGGTCTGAATGACAGGCAGCATTCATCTATATGCGCATGTGCATAGGCTGTCAGTTTCCAACCATTCGGAGCGGCTTCAACGTATTTCGGTCTGCTCAGAACATAGTGACCTTCGAGATAGATATACTTTCCGCTGAGAAGTGCTTTGGTAAATCGTTCCGAAGAGCCAAGCAGAGCAACGGCATCCGGTCTGTCAATCGTGTATATGACATTGCCGTTCCATACGCCACTGACCGCATGATCGGGTACTCGCTCCTTGTTGCCGATGAAGTTCCAGATACCCTCAACTTCCGGAATACCTACCTCTTTCATGTGGATCTTGGTCATCTGCATGGAGGCACCATATGTTTTTGTAAGGTTCTCAAGCATCCACATGAGTGCGGCTGGCGATCTGTCGTTACCGGTGATTGCAAACAAACGGTCACATTCGCTGCGGAATGTTCCTTCTTCCATAAGAACATAGGCTGTCAGCTTCTCATCCTGCTTTTCCATTTCTTCTATCAGCTCCATCTGATAGTCAAATCCCTGACGCTTTTTCTCGCTTTTCAGCCAACTGCTGCTTCTGTCTACAAAGCTGTAATTCGGTACGCCCGCCATAAGCTGAAGCATGAAGAACGGAAGGTCAACGTAGACATGAACACATTCATGCACAATAGTTATGAGAACATCTGAAGTCCGCATCATCTCATCCAGATTGATAACGATATCTCCGGCTTTGAATCGGATCATTTCTCCTGTGCTGTCCGGAACTTCCATATCTGTAAAAAAAATGCGTCCCTTTATGCCGTTTCCCTTACCGAGATGCTCCTTACGCAGCCGCAGCTTCATGCGGCTGTATCGCTTCTTCAGCCATCTGCTGAGTCTTTTTACCAACAGTTCACCGTCCAGCTTTGTAGGAGCTTTCAATGCCTCCGGATAAATATCCTGCAGCATTTTCGCAGCCAGAACCGGAAAATCCCGCTTTGTCATAGCCGGTCTGAGTATTTTGTTTGTCGGCCATGATTTCTGCACGGTAATAGAATCCGCCGGGAAGAACAGAACGGGTGCGGCAATTGGACCGCTGCAGGTTCTCTGACCATTCACGCCATACAGGTCGAAGGTGTAGCGGAAACGGTAATCAATGCTTCTGTGCGAATCCCGATACATGAGCAGTGTGTGGTCTCCGCAGCTTTGCTCCGCAGGGACTTTCAGCATGAAGTCTGCATGAACAATAACATCGACCTTGAATTCATCAAGTCTCTGCTCCCATGAGCTTTCCACCCGCTTGACATAGCACTCCTCAAAATCGACGGAAAGAGCATCTGTAACGCCGAGAGCTTCAATGATATCTGCAGGACAAGTGCAGGTCAGGTATTGAAGTGCCTCTCCGAAGTCCTCATGAAGATTATTCTGAAGCACATCCAGAACTGTATGAACTCTGTTGGCACTGTCATCATCAATGTTGATGTCCGGTGTTGCTGTCGGCATCATGACAAGTGCGCTTTTGCCGTTCATTTCAAGCAAAGTCGAGGTGTAGCCCTCGCTGTAACCATGATTCAGACCACGGTCGGATGAAGTGTAAAGACCTGCTAAACCCAGACCGCCCATGCCGCTATGAAGCGCATAGAAGCGTTCAAGTTCGGCAAGCTCAAAAGGGGTGCAGGTTCGGCGATAATACTCAGCCTCCTCCTTCGAGACATATGCACCCAATCCCATCCTGACGCGAATATCGGCTCTGTCCATGCGGGGCTTTCTTCTTGAAGTGCGCTTTTTTCTTGCTCTTTTCGCTTTTTCCTCCTGTTCGATGATATCCAGAATATCCGGATATTTATAGTCGTCATGTGTGTCGTTCCAGTTATATTTGAATCTCATGTTTTCCCCCCTGTTTACTGTTATGATCCTGTGTCTCCCGATACGATCTCTTGCTTTCTGCACATTTCTTATTTCTAACAGTAGATAATACCTTTGGCGAAGGCGGGGTACGAACAGA
Organism: Oscillospiraceae bacterium; assembly: GCA_024684395.1. Classification (GTDB taxonomy): domain Bacteria; phylum Bacillota; class Clostridia; order Oscillospirales; family Ruminococcaceae; genus UBA3855. Next base: position 3,652 of record JAIKWY010000014.1, on the reverse strand, counting down.
GGACAGGTACTGTGTGCGGTGATCGTTGTGTCATGTAAGCCTGACAAAGCTTCCGCAGCCGTACCGTTCGTATGTTCGTATGTCTGTTTGCTTCCCATTATACACCATTGCATTGCTCCTGTCAAGATGTTTTGCAAACAAATTATTTTCATTTTGCATATTGACAGAAAAGCTATTATGTGCTATAATGTATGCAACAAGTGTTCTGAGAACGGGAAAAGTATACCAGAACAGTGCAGCTAACGATTAGCTGGCATAACGAACCATACACATGAACGGAGGATGTTGTTATGAGTAATGATGATAAAAAGCTCAGAAAAACAACAAAAAAAGCTGAAGGAGCAGAGGAAATACCGAAGAAAGCCGCAAATGCAGGGCTTACCACAGATGCACAGCTACATTTGACAGATTCTGCCATAAAACAAGCCGCAGACGGCAGCATTACCGAGTCTGTAAAGTTCGGAGCAGCTATAAAGGCTTTCAGAACGAAGGCAGGATTCTCACAGGCAGAGCTTGCTGAGATCGTTCATGTCAGCAGAAATACTGTGGTAAAGTGGGAGAATGACGGCTACAAGCCAGATCATGATACAATTATCGAGCTGTGTAAGATACTGGGAATGTCACTGGATGAACTATACGGCATAGCCACGACATCGGTAACGCAGCAGGAACTTCGTATGCTTCGGGAATATCGTCGTATCAGTCCGGTCGGGCAAAAGGTCATCGAGAGAATGATCTACCATATGCTTGACGAAGAACTGAAAGCAAAGGATGAGTTGATGAAAGCATCCTTTGCAATATTTGAAACGCCATACACAAAGGCTGCCGCCGGATCAGGCACACCGTATTCTGATGAGGAACTGACATACTGCTTCATGAGAAAGACCGACAGAAACCGTCTTGCAGACGCAGTTGTTGGCGTTGTCGGTGATAGTATGCTGCCTGTTTACCATAGTGGTGACAGCGTTTACATAGAATACTGCGATGATGCGTATCCGGGAGAAGATGTTGTCTGCAACACGCCGGACGGACTGATTATAAAGAGACTTTCTGCCGACCATAAGCTGTTCTCTGTGAATCCGAAGATCCCATACACCAAGAAGGATGACAGCTATAGTATCCAGATCGTAGGCAGAGTGCTGGGCATCGCAGAAACATCTGATTTTCCGGCTGACGGCGAGGATAAGATTCTTGAAATGCTGTTCTCAAGAGAACTCAGACTGTTCAAGCAGGAGCATAATATTTACGATTGAGGGATGACCAATGGCAAAACTAATATTCCGCTATGGTGCGATGGGCAGCTCCAAGACTGCCAATGCACTGATGGTGCGGTATAACTACTATGAACGAGGCAAAAAGGTTATGCTTCTGAAGCCCCGATGCGAAGACAGAGATGGTGCCAAAGTGATAAAGTCCCGCATTGGTTTGGAGGAACCCTGTGAATTTGCTGAGGACTTCCTCGAAAACTATAGCGGTGAGCATTATGACTGTATTATTGTTGATGAGGTGCAGTTCCTTTCGCCCGAGATCATTGACAAGTTCAGTGATCTTGTGGATTTCCACAGCATCACCGTTATCTGCTACGGCCTGCGGACGGACTTCCAGAGTCATCTGTTTCCCGCTGCACAGCGGCTTATGGAACTTGCAGACGATATTGAACAGATACGGACGATCTGCTGGTGCGGCAAGCGGGCGCATTTCAATGCAAGGCTGCTGAACGGAGAGATGGTCATTGAGGGCAAACAGGTACAGCTTGGCGGCAACGAGAGCTATATCTCGCTTTGCAGGAAACATTATAAGGAAAGACAAATCAAGCCACAGATATAAAGGGGGCGGTGGCATGAAACAGCCGGTAATACGAATGGAACGTAAATATGTGAAAGTCAATTCCGATTTTGATGCCACAGGCTATATGCAGCCGAGAACGATAACATGGGAGGACGGACGAGTATTCAAAATTGACGCGGTCAAGGATTTCCGGCCTGCCGGAGCAAACCACGACAGCCTGACCTGCGGCTGCTATACGGTCGTTATAAAGGGAGAGCTCAAGTATCTCTTCTTTGAAAAAGCGAATACACATCATGTCAGCAGTGTCGGCAGATGGTATGTTGAGTGTCCGGTCGTGATACAGTAAGCTAGAACATAGGGGGCGTAGGTTATGAACAAGGTTTATATCGCTATCGATCTGAAATCATTTTACGCCTCGGTCGAGTGCGTTGACAGGCATCTTGACGCTCTGACAACAAATCTTGTCGTCGCAGACGAATCCCGTACCGAGAAAACGATTTGTCTGGCGGTCACGCCCTCGCTGAAAGCCTACGGCATTTCCGGACGTGCCCGACTGTTCGAGGTCGTGCAGGCTGTCAAGGAAATCAACCAGAAACGATTCAACGAGGCGTTCCGCAGGAAGCTGCTACCGAAGGACGAGAACGGCAAATATCATTTCAGTTCCGCCTCTTTTGATGCAGAGGCACTTGCCGCTGACCCGTCATTAGAACTGTCATACATCATAGCACCGCCGCGCATGCGGCTGTATGAGGAGATCAGCACGAAGATTTTCTCAATCTATATGCGGTATATCTCTCCGGAGGATATTCATGTATACAGCATTGACGAGTGCTTTATAGATGCGACCGGATATCTGAGCACCTACCACATGACGGCGCATGAGCTTGCCATGACGATGATCAGGGAGGTGCTGTATGAGACCGGTATCACCGCGACTGCGGGTATCGGAACAAACCTCTATCTTGCCAAGGTTGCTATGGATATCGTTGCAAAGCACGTTCCTGCTGATAAGGAAGGTGTCCGTATTGCAGAGCTAGACGAGATGAAATACAGAGAGCTACTGTGGTGTCACACGCCCCTGACGGATTTCTGGGGGCTTGGCGGCGGCACTGCTGCCCGTGTTGCGGCGCTGAACTGCTATACCATGGGCGATATCGCACGGCTGAGCACGATCAACGAAGATCTGCTGTATAAGGCACTGGGCGTGAAGGCGGAGATCGTAATCGACCACGCATGGGGCTGGGAGCCGACAGAGATCGCTACAATCAAGTCTTACAGACCTTCCACAAACTCGCTTTCTTCCGGACAAGTGCTGAAAGAGCCATATACCGCAGAGTTGGCACGGCTGATTGTCCGGGAAATGACGGAGCTGCTTGTTCTGGATATGGTCAGAAAGTACGTTGTTACGAAAAAGCTGACACTGACAATCGGATACGACCGGACATCCTTGCAACTTGTTCGCAGTGGCAGAACACCGAAGGAAGATGAATACAAGGTCACAACGACCGGAAAGCGATACAACGGCGTCGTCCACAAGGATCATTACGGCAGGCCTGTTCCGAAGCATTCGCACGGTACAGGAAACCTCGAAAACTGGACATCATCCACGGCAGCAATCGCTGACTGCATGATGCAGCTCTATGATCGGATAATAAATCCTGATCTTATGGTGCGCAGGATCAACATCTGCGCCTGCAATTTGATCTATGAGAACAATATCCCAGAGGATGACGGTCCTGTTCAGCTTGAGCTCTTTGTGGACTATGAAGAGGTGGAACGACAGAAGGCTGAGAAAAAGCGCAAGGAAGAACGCGAACGCGCTCTGCAGCGGGCAACATTACAGCTACAGGGCAGATTTGGAAAA